>CAMOGO010000110.1 GCA_946614075.1 uncultured Lachnospiraceae bacterium
GGAGCCCCAAAATCTGTGTGCCGCTGATCGCCCGGGATAAAATCGAGCTGGAGGCGCGGGCTGCTGCCCTTCACGGTGTGCCCTGCGATGTCGTGGAGTGGCGTGCCGACTACTACCCGGCCCTGACTTCCGAAACCCAGATCCGGGAGGCTTTTGCGATCCTGAAGAACCATGTGGAGGACCGTCTGATCCTGTTCACGCTGCGTTCCCGCTCGGAGGGCGGTGAGAAGGATCTGACCGGCGATGAGTACCGCTATATCAACCGTCTGGTCCTGCGCTACGGATCGGCTGACATGATGGATGTCGAGCTTTCCTCCGGCGACTCCGTGATTACGGAGCTCGTCACCAAGGCTCATGAGCACGGCGTGCGCGTCATCCTCTCGTCGCATGATTTCCGCCGGACTCCTCCGGCCGTCGAGATGATACGGACTCTTAGGAAAATGCAAGAGCTCGGTGCTGACCTTGCCAAGCTGGCAGTCATGCCGAATTCGCGCAATGACGTCCTGTGCCTGATGCAGGCCACCAATGATATGATGACCCAGTATGCCACCTGCCCTCTGATCACGGTCGCGATGGGCAAGGAGGGCCTCGTCAGCCGGATCGCCGGGGAAACCTTTGGATCCTGCATGACCTTCGCCAGCAACGGCGAGGCTTCGGCTCCCGGCCAGATCGACGCGATGGATCTGTCCATGATTCTGCAGATCCTGCACCATGGGCAGCGGATCTGAAGCAATACACGAGAGACCGAAGAACCCAGTTGCTCCATTTTCTTTAACATGATATGATAGCACCGCCGTCCGCAAATGCCGGGCGGCGCCTGTACGAACAGCAATACACATCCGATTGCCATTGCCTGGATGCAATGACAATTTATGGTCAAATATTTTAGGAGGTTATATTTATGTCTGAAGTAACGATTTCCCCTTCCATTCTCTACATCGGCGCAGATGATCACGATATCGATCTGTTTGAGAGCCAGTATGAGGTTCCGAATGGAATGGCTTATAATTCCTATCTGATCCTGGATGAGAAGATCTGCATCCTGGATACGGTCGACCGCCGTGCGACGGACACCTGGCTTTCCAATCTGGAGAAGGCTCTCGCCGGCCGTACACCGGATTATGTCGTCCTACATCACATGGAGCCGGACCACACCGGTTCCCTGCTTCGCCTGATGGAGCTCTATCCGACGGTTAAGCTGGTGTCCAATGCCAAGCTCATCGCCATGATCCCTCAGTTCTTTGAGGGCATTGACCTCGAAGGCCGCACGGTCGCTGTCAAGGAGGGTGATAAGCTGGAGCTCGGCTCCCACACCCTGTCCTTCATCATGGCTCCGATGGTCCACTGGCCGGAGGTCATGGTCAGCTACGAGTCCTCGGAAAAGGTTGTCTTCTCCGCCGATGCCTTTGGCAAATTCGGTACGCTCGACACCGATGAGGACTGGGCTTGCGAGGCTCGCCGCTACTACTTCAACATCTGCGGCAAGTATGGCGTACAGGTACAGGGTCTGTTAAAGAAGCTGGCTGCCCTTGAGGTTGAGAAGATCTGCCCGCTGCACGGCCCGATCCTGCAGTCCGATCTGGGCTACTACATCGGCAAGTATCAGGTCTGGAGCAGCTATGCGGCTGAGGATGACGGTGTCCTGATCGCTTATGCTTCCATCCATGGCGGCACCCGCGCAGCAGTCCAGAAGCTCGCCGGGATCCTGGAGGCCAAGGGCGCCAAGAAGGTCGTCGTTACCGATCTGGCCCGCGACGATATGGCAGAGGCCATCGAGGATGCTTTCCGCTATGACAAGCTGATCGTTGCCTCCCCGACCTACGATGCTTCCCTCTTCCCGGTCATGGAGGACTTCCTCTATCACCTGAAGATCAAGGGCTATCAGAACCGCAAGATCGGCTTCGTGGAGAACGGCTCCTGGGCACCGATGTCCGGCAAGCTGATGCGCGCTGCCTGCGAGGGTCTGAAGAACGTCACCTTAGTTGACCCGACCGTGACGATCAAGTCCACGATGAAGGCGGCTGACGCCTTGAAATTCGAGGAGCTCGCCGACGCGATCCTGGCATAGAGACTCTGTTCTCATACAAGATCTCCGGATACATGTTGGGATGTTGGTCGATTTTGGGAATGCGAAGGCTGTTCCATAGCAAGGAGTGAGTGATATGGATGCCGATCAGGCAAGCAAAAGCATTGATACATCCTATAACAGACATCTACATGCCTTCCATGCTGTCGCCCAGAAAGGCAGTTTTCTCGCTGCATCAAAAGAACTGTTTATCTCGCAGCCTGCTCTGACCAAGCAGATCAACCTACTGGAAAACCGCCTCGGCTTCACACTTTTTACCAGAAGCAACAAGGGCGTAGAACTGACAAAGGCTGGCCAGCGTTTTCTCGAGGGATCTTTGAGGCTTGACAGAGAATACCAGCAGCTTGTCGATGAATGCAGAGGAATTGAGACAAGCATGCCGCAGGTTCTTCGCGTGGGCTATTATACCAATACTCAGCGTAATTTCTCTCTGATGGCGGTAGAGGCCTTTCGCCAGGAGTATCCCTCTGAGGAACTGGAACTGGTGGAAATCACCACCGAGAGCTGTATCCAGGATCTGCTTAAAGGAAAAATCGATGTATATACCGGATATGAAAGCCGCCGTCTCGATACGGACAAAGTGGATTTTATGCCGCTAAGCTCCTGGGATTATTATGCTGTCGTCCCTGTCAATCATCCTCTTTCAGCAAATAAGATCCTTACTGCACATGATCTTGTCGGCTGTAAAGTACTTCTTCCGCCCTATGGTCTGTTCCGAGGCACCGACGACTTGACCGACTGGCTCGTTTCACAGGACAAGAGAGCTGACATCAAAACAGAGATCTATAATAATACCACGAATTTCCGGTGTATGATGGAAGGCCGGATTGTCATCAATTTTGGCATAGCTCTCAAAGACAGTTCCTTCACGATTGTCCCCCTGGAGTGGACGCCCAAAGCCGTGCACGGCATCATAAGCCGCAGCAACGCTTCCTTAAATGTACGTCGCTTCATCGAAATCGCTCAAAACATAAGCCAGAGCAGACTCCGGCAGGAGTAATCCGCTGCCTGGCAGGGGATGGAAAAAGGCAGGTGAGAAAACTCACCTGCCTTTGCTATATTACAGCAGTATCATAAAATACGAGGGACACCTGTTCTTAGGTCTCCGGCTCAATGCCATCGTCCGCGATCGTCTTCGCTACCGTATAGCCAAAGCCCAGAGCCATATCAAAGCCCATACCGTAATTCTTGCCATCCTTCTGCTCTACCGAACCACAGACATCGCCCGCAGCATACAGTCCAGGAATATGAACATTGTCACCGTCCATGACATAGCTGTCAGTCAGCACACGTCCCTGAGGATCAATGCAGATACCAGCGGTGGTCAGGTACAAAGTCGGCATGACCGGGATCGCGTAGATGCCATAACGATCATCAATCAGAGGGCAGTTCTTACGGCCGAACTCATCCGGCTCACCGCTCATCGCTGCCTCATTATTCGCTTTAATCGCATCTGCAAGGCCATCCAGACCAAGCTCCTCAGCGCAGGCCTCGATCGAGTCAAAATGGATCAGCTCGCCACGGTTTGCCAGAGCCGAGTAGGTTGAGAAGTTGTACATCTCGAAGTCATCCGTGGAAGGACGGGAAGACTCGTCAAAAATGTACCAGAACTGACCGCCGTGCTCTTCCAGATCAAACAGGCACTGTCTCATTCTATTGTGGTTGCCGCTGGTGATATTGCCAACATTCTTGCCATAGGCGTCTACCATGATGCCAGGCGTTGAATAGTGCAGGAAAGCAAGCTCAAACATCGAAGCAGAGGACAGGTAAGCACCGCTGTACTCATCCATGCACTCTACCTTGGAGCCAGCATCAATACCCATCTGTATACCCTCGCCGGTCGAAGCCGAGTTGCAATTGTAGAAATAGTTTGCATAGGTCGGAGTGTACTCCGCCAGCATCTCCGGATTTCTGGCAAAACCACCGGATGCAAGAATAACAGCCTTGGAATTGATCGTCAGCTTGTGACCGTTCTCGCTGTCGTCTGCCTTGACACCGACGGCTGTGATACCCTTGACTGCCTCGCCCGGAGCATCCTGGATTAAGCCTGTGCACTTCATCATGTAGAAGATCTGGCCTTCAGGCTGTCTCTCGATACGGTCTGCCAGCGCCATCATGGCAAAACCGCTGCCGCCCATGTAGCAGCCGGGAGCCAGATAGTAAGTGCTCACGCCATACTGATAGGAAGCCTCGTAAGAGCCAATCGTGCAGAAACCGATACCGATGGAGGTGAAATAATCAATAATCTCAGCGCAGCCTGCATATCCGGTGTACTGGTAAGGGCACTCGCCGCCAAAACGGTTCTTCTCCGGATCCGCACTCTGGCCGGCTACCGCTGCAAATGCCTCAGGAGAAAGATAATGCTCCTTGACACTGCCATCGACATTCCAATTATGAAGGCTGGAGGTACCAGGTCCCATGATGCCTGAATAAGTCATCGAACCGGAACCGCCCGGAATGCCGCGCTTTTCTACGACAGCTACGCTGTAACCCATGTCCAGCAGCCTGGAAGCAGCAATCAGACCAGCTGTGCCGGCGCCGACAACCGCAACATCAACATCGATGGTCTCTTCTCTGGGATCGTCTTCCTCGACAACCTCAGCAGAAAACTTCTCGACATCATAGCCCGCCTGCTCGAGCGCTTCCGTGACCGCTGCCTTAATAGCCATGGAAGAAATCGAACATCCACGAAGATTCGGGACATTGACACTCTGATGCTCTACAATCGCCTTAGGAATGCGGGCACAGGCATGATTACCGATACCGATCGTCTCGGAATGAGAAATAACACTGCAATCTTTGATCATTCCATCTTCCAGCGTCGTGCACACGTAAATATAATCCTCGTGTCCCATCGCCTTTGTTACATACTTGCCATCGCCCCCGCGGATCTCCATCGCATCGGCCATCTCTTCCTCTGCCTTCACCGCCTGAGCATTCAGAAGGCTCGTCGCAGCTGCTCCCGCCGCGCAGTAAGCCGCGCCCTTCAGAAAATTACGTCTGGTAATACCTGTCTGCATCATATTTTACCTTCTTGTTTTTTTGATGCATAAATGCTTCCAAAGCATTGGATAATATCACTATAACCGACAAAATTGCCATAGTAAAATAGTAATAATTCATAGCGATAAAACCATATGGTTATAATATTGACACTTTGTATACAAAAAGATAGG
>CAMOGO010000111.1 GCA_946614075.1 uncultured Lachnospiraceae bacterium
AGAATTTTCTTTGCGGGTAAGTCTGCGTGTACTTTGATTGGCATGATGTCCTCCTATGGTTCGTAAAAATGTGGATGCAACGCTTCGCGTTGCTCCTTATTATATGATATCGCTCCTACGGATTGCTTCGCTGCTTCGCAGCGACCGGGCGATATCATAAAAAAACCCGCCCTTGCACATGTCAAGGGCGGGATCATAAAATCTCGCGTTACCACCTATCTTCGTCTGCTCCTCACGGATACAGGCCTTATCAAGTACGGATGGAAATGGCTGTCCCGGTAAAGGGCTTCGCATCGCCGTCGATACTCTAACGCTGTAATGGGCGCTCCCATCGCAGCCTTCTGGTCATGCGGCCAGTCGGTGCGCGGCTCCGAGACCATCTTCAGCAGTGCCCTCCGTGCTCCTTCTCAACCTGGCGGAGCTCTCTGTGACATCCTTCACTGCGTACTCTTCTCTTCACAGCCTTTGTGATATCTGGTTTTCTAAAATTGAAAGCATCATACCACGCAAACGGATAAATGTCAACGTCGCTTTATTCAGAAACGTACTCGCTGTTTTCGCCAAACGTGTCTGCTGCTTATTCGGAAACGTACTCGACCATAGCGTCGCCGGCTACGATACCGGAGGTGTATGCCAGACCAAGGGAAGCGCCTTCGTTGTTGTAGTACGGGGAGGTGTACAGGGAGCCGTTGTCAACGCCGGCTACGTACAGACCCGGGATGGGCTCCATAGCGGAGGTCAGGGCACGGCACTTGTCGTCGGTCTTTACGCCGCCGAAGGTGCACCATGCGCTTGCATAGTACTGGAATGCATAGTACGGAGGGGTTGCCAGAGCCTTCATCAGGTAGGAGGATTTTCCAAACACGGTGTCCTCGCCAGCCTCGCACATAGCATTGTACTCCTCGACCGTCTTAGGCAGGTTCGGAAGGTTGAAGTACTCAGCGATCTCCTCAAGAGTGTCAGCCTTGAATGCCCAGCCGTTCTCGATATCGGTCTCGAGAGCCTCTGCATTGCCCTCAGCCTTCTGGGTGCCGTTGGCACCGGTCCACCACTCCTCGGGGCGGCCATAGTATCCGTACATACCCTCTTCCGGATCGCCGAACTTCTCAAAAGCTTCCTGGTCAAGGATTGCGTAGTAGATACCCTCACGCAGAGAGCACTCACCACCGACGGACAGAGCATCGTCGCTCATGTACTGCTCGTTCATGTAGCGGTCGCCGTTCATGTTGACCATGAGCTGGCCGTAAACAGCATAGTTCAGGTTCGGGGAAGGATTCATATTGCGGTTGGAGGTAGCGGTTGCGCCGCCGAACTCGTTTGCGCAGATTGCCCAGTTGCGGTCAGCAACGCCGCCTGCTTCCAGGACCATGTCATAGCCCTCGCCGTTGCTCAGGGTGTTGCCCAGCGGATAAACGGTCATGTCGCCGAAGTGCTCCTTCAGGCGGGCATCGTTTCCAAGATAGCCGCCGCAAGCGACAAGGACTGCCTTGCAGTTGACCTGGATATATGCGGAGTTGTCATCATCGTAAGCGATAACGCCGCAGACAGCGCCGTTGTCATCCTTCAGGATTTTCTTTCCTGCTGTGAACTCACGGACCTCACCGCCCATTTCTACAAATGCGTCTACCAGCGGCTGGAAGCGGTCTGCGCCACGCAGCTGCGTGCCTTCCTCGTTCTGGAAATTGTGACGTGCGCGGAAGCCGACACCGTATGCATCCTTGCGGAGACCCATGCGGACGCCGTTGTCTGCGAAATGGCTGTAAGCGCGGTTGCCCTGCTCGATTGCCTTGTGGAGCAGCAGAGCGTTTACGGTACCATGGGAGAAGCCGTACATATGATCAAAAAGGGTCTTGACGGTGACAACTGCGTCTTCCTCTTCCTGACGTGCCGTCTCAGCCAGAGCCGGACCACCAGCGTTAGCGCCGTTTGCGACACCAATGAAGCCCTTCTCCAGTACGATACAGGAAACACCGGCCTCTGCGACCGTAAGAGCAGCCTGGATACCGGCAGCACCTAAACCGATCACGCAGACATCGGTTTCCAGAGTTTCAGAGATCTCGATCTCTTCTTCCATCTCGGCATCCTTTGCAGCCTCTTCCTCAGCCAGGACAGGCATGGAAGCCATCGCCGCAACAGCCATCGTGCCGACACCGGCACTCTTCAGGAAAGTTCTTCTGTTCATTTCTCTCATCATTTCAGACTCCTTTTCTTTATTATTGTGATGTTGTAAGACATTAATATCTGTTAACAGCCACTAAATTATACACAACAGCTCGGTCTCTGTAAAGTTCTTATGAAGAACAAAAACGGTATTTTGCGAAATATGACTCACGAACCGTCCCCTCTCTTCCCCTTTGCTATCTGGACAGCCACAATACTTAGTGGTATGATGATTGTACTTGCATAAATACAGGCAGGCGATGGACCCTGCTGCGACCGATCCATGTGAAGACTACGAATATCCAAAAGAAGAAGGAGATTTATCATGACGAAGAATCCTATTTTCAAAGGTGCGGCGACTGCGCTGATCACACCGATGAATGAGAAAGGGGTCGATTACGAGGCGCTTGGACGTCTCATCGACTGGCAGATCGAGGAGGGGATCGACGGCCTCGTCATCGCCGGCACGACGGGTGAGAAGTCCACACTGGGCAATGAGGAGCACCTGGATGTCCTGCGTTTTTCCATCGAGCGTGCAGCCGGACGTGTCCCGATCGTTGCGGGTACCGGCTCCAACGATACCGCTCATGCCATCCATATGTCCACAGAGGCTTGCGCGATGGGTGCGGATGCGCTGCTGTGTGTCACCCCTTATTACAATAAGACGACCCAGAAGGGTCTGGTCAAGATGTACGAGACCATCGCGGATGCTGTGACGAAGCCGATCATCATCTACAATGTTCCGTCCCGTACCGGTGTCAGCATCGAGCCTGAGACCTATGCCGCGCTGGCGGATCATCCGATGATCGCCGGCATCAAGGAGGCCAACAGTGACATCGCGAAGATCGTCAAGACCGCCACCCTGGTCGGCGACCGCCTTGACATCTACTCCGGCAACGATGACCAGATCGTCCCGATCCTGTCCATGGGCGGCAGCGGTGTCATCTCCGTCCTGTCGAACCTGATGCCGAAGCAGACCTCCGAGCTGTGCCACCGTTTCTTTGACGGGGATGTCGCAGGGGCCCGCGAGATGCAGTGCCGCTACCTGCCTCTCATCAATGCCCTCTTCTCCGAGGTCAACCCGATTCCGGTCAAGGCCGCTATGGCTGCCATGGGCTATTGCGAGAACTATGTCCGTCTGCCGCTGACTCCGATGGAGGATGCACACTGGCAGAAGTTGAAAGCACTCATGGAGGAGCAGGGACTGATCTAAAGATTCAAGATCCTGTCGATAGCTTTGGGTGAAACTGAGCCAGATCTATCAGAATGTCGGACGCTTTGGATAAAGTCGGGACTGTTCTTTCAGTATGTCGGGCGCTCGGATGGAATTGCGACCTGATCTTTTCCTGTTGAAACACAGGGAAAATCTGTCTTCTATCGTCGTCTCCATGGCGGAAAAAAAAAAAGCAAAAAAAGGACATGGAAACAAGGCTAAATTAAGCTTGTTTCCATGTCTTTTTTATACTTCAACAACCTTTTAGTCCATGGAACTATGGATTGTCACATAAGATTTCCCTGTTTTTTTTGTCTCTCAGCTTGCAAAGATTCTCAAAACTCCCATGGAATAACGGGCATTTTCCAGCTGTTTCCCTGTACTACGAAGAAAAGCTCGATTTCTATGCCATGGAACTGATAAGGAATCTCGTTGTTTTCCCTGTGCAGTGCTGCCAGGTTTCCTTTCCCTACAGGAAGCATTTCTTGGCGACTTCGGGATCGAGCTCCTTGTTCTGGATAACGCCGATCAGGAAGTAGACGATGCCGCCGACGAGCAGGCCGGCTACAACCTCGTGGATGTGGAACGGCAGGATCTTGACCTGGTTGAAGAAAACGTAGGTCGTGACGCCGCACAGGATCGAGCCGATGCAGCAGGCGGAGCTGCCCTTTTTCCAGTACAGACCGCCGATCAGGGGCCAGAAGAAGGTCGTCTCAAGGCCGCCCATGGCGAAGAGGTTGATCCACACGATGATGTCAGGCGGAGACAGGGCGATGACGAAGGCGACGATACCTAAGAGCAGGGTGATGCCCAGACTGAAGCGGGAAACCTTGCGGTTCTGCGCCTCGGTGTCGGCTTCGGTGACATTGCCGGCTGCGCGGTCGGCGGCCAGCTTCTCTGCCTCGGCGGGGACGTCCGGATTATTTTTCCAGACATAGGTCATCAGGAGCTCCTTGATGATGGTGGCGGAGGCCAGGATCAGCAGGGAGGATACGGTCGACATGACGGCTGCCAGAGGAGCTGCCAGGAAAAGGCCGGCTGCCCAGGTAGGCATGAAATTCATGACGACGTAGGGGATGACAGCGTCGGTGCTGGCAAGGCCCTCCTCCGGCAGGAGGATCGGGGTCAGAGCGCCGGCAAAGTGCATGCCGATCATCAGGATACCGACGACGACGGTTCCGTAGATCATGGCGCGGTGCATCGACTCGGTGTCCTTAAAGCCCATGCTGCGGACAGCGGTCTGCGGCAGGCCCAGGACAGCGATGCCGACGAGCACCCAGAAGGAAATCAGGTAGCCGGGCTGGAGGGAGGTGGTCTCTGCGCCGTAGACACCCTTGCCCATCAGGTTCCAACCAGGATTATTGGCATTCAGGTAATCGATGATATTGCCCATGCCGCCGCCTGCCTTGATGACAAAGAACAGGAGCAGGAAGGTACCGATCGTCATGATGATACCCTGGACGGTATCCGTAGCGACAACGGCCTTGAAGCCGCCGAGCGCGGTGTAAAGGACGACGATGGCTGCGAACATCGCAAGGCCAGCGCCGTAGGACATACCGGTTACGGTCTGCATCAGGGTCGCGCCGCCGATGAACTGGGCCACCATCTGGGTGATGAAGAAAACGACCAGGCAGAGGCTGCAGAGGATGACGACAAAGGGCGACTGGTAGCGGGCCCGCAGATAGTCGGTGATGGTGACGGCACCGATCTTACGGGAGACCATCGCCAGCTTTTTACCGAGGACACCAAGGGTCAGGAAGGCGGTTCCGATCTGGATGCCTGCGACCCAGCTCTGGGTCAGACCCCAGGATGCGGCCAGGCCGGGGCCGCCGAGGAAGGAGCTCGCGCTGGTGTAGGTCGCGACGGGCGTCATGGCG
>CAMOGO010000112.1 GCA_946614075.1 uncultured Lachnospiraceae bacterium
CTCCTCGGCTGCCGCAGCGCCGCCCGCGGCACTGTCAGCCTGATCGCCGCTCACCTGACCGCTGGCCTGATTGCTGGCTGCCTGGTCGCTGCCGGACTGATTGGTGCCGGATCCGTCAGCCTGCTGTGCGCTGCCTGACTGCTGGGAGCCATCTACCGTGCCTGTTTTCTTGGTGCCGCCGGAATTGGATCCGATGCTGCCGATCACTCCGAGGATGATCACAGCCATCAGGATCAGGAACCAAGGCCTGAGAAATATCGGTTTCTTGTTTTTCCCGCCGCAATGCGGGCATACCTTTGCACTTTTGGCTATCTTAGCACCGCAGTGCTTGCAGATGATGGTTTTGGATTTTGCCATTTTGTCCTCCTCTTTCTCATATAAATCTGTACTGGTTTTGTCTGATCAGTATAGCAGTTTTGAGAGGGGGACGTTGGTACCGCAGCGGTGGCAATATGAGGGAAACAGGAAGGAAAGGGAGAAAAAACGCTCATTTGTCGGGCAGGGGAGGCCCGCAGGAGGACGTTTAGCCGTAGAAGATGCCTTGCCGTAGAAGATGTTGCGCCGGAGGGTGTCAAGCCGTAAAAGATGTCCTGCCTGAGGACGTTACGGCTGCCCGCAGGGGGCGAGAGGCGTCATGTTATGTTTTTCGAGAAGTGCGTTCACGGCGTGGATGTCGTGGATCTCGCTGTTGGCTGCGATCATGAGCACGGCGTCGCGGGGAAGGCGGGGATAAAGCGGAGCCAGACCGTAGAGCTCGAGGGCTCGCTGCATTTCATCGAGCGTAAGCCGGGCGGCGAAGCAGAGGCGGAGGATCACGTCTCTTTGGCGCGTGCGTTTTTGCTCGGAAACCAGCTTGTAGCCGTACCCCTCCGGGATATCCGCCGCGATGAAAATGTCCTGCTGCCGCAGGCCTTTCGCGCGGATCCGCTTGCGGATGTAGTCCGCAAAGGGACGGTCTGTGGTCACGATTTTTTCCTCATGTTCCTTCAGGACAGAGGAGATGTCGTCCGGCTTGGCACTTCTTAGGACTTTTGTCAGATTGTCTGTCGTTTTCATGGTCAAACCTCGTAAATTGGATTTGGCTGTGCTATAATTTGCTGAAATACAGATGAAGGATGGGATAACCCAGTGACGATAGACGAGGAACTCACGCTTTCGTATTACAAGGAGATAAGCGAACTGAATAAGGATCACGGGGTTTTTCTCGTTAAAAATATACAGACGGGCCGGCTTGGTGTCAAGAAGGTGCTGTCTGTATTCAATGTGGATGTGTACCGCAGCCTGATCCGACACCCGGTGTGCAATACGCCGCGGATTTACGAGGCGATCGAGGACGGCGGGAAGCTGATCGTGATCGAGGAATACATAAACGGGACGAGCTTGAAGGAGATCCTCGACGGCGGTGTGCTGTCGGAGGAGGACGCGGTTGCGATCGCGATCAAGCTGTGCCGGATTGTCCGGGACCTGCACCGCCAGACTCCGCCGATCGTCCACCGGGATATCAAGCCCAGCAATATCATCCTGACGGATGAGGGCAGGGTAAAGCTTCTGGACATGAACGCGGCCAAGCAGTACCAGGGTGATACCGGGCAGGACACGCAGCTGATCGGGACGGTGGGCTTTGCGGCCCCGGAGCAGTACGGCTTCGGGTCTTCCACACCTCAGACGGACATCTACGCGATCGGCGTGCTGATGGCTTTTCTCGTCCACGGCACCTTTGCCCGCCAATCCCTGTCGGCCAGCGCCTATGACCGGATCGTGGAAAAGTGCACCCGCATGGACCCGGAAGACCGGTATGTTTCCGTGGACGAGGTCATCGAGGAGCTTACGAGGATCTGGAACGGCACGGCAGACGATGGCGCAAGTAAGAAAGCAGAGAAGAAAACAGGGAGATTTATCCCCTGGCTTTTGCCGGGATTTCGAGCCTTGAAACCGATCCGCATGGCAGTTTCCCTGCTCCTTTATGGAATGCTGGCCGCAGGGGTAGCCGGTGCCACCATCGAGGGGGTTACTTCGCCGGCCTTGCTTTGGTTCAATCGCGTGATGCTTTTCCTGGCCGTGATCGCCGCCATACTTGTCATTGGAAACTATATGGATATCTGGGACGCCCTTGGCATCACGAGGATACGGAACCGATGGTTGCGGTGGATCGTGGCTGTCCTCGCAGGAGCAGCGGCATTTATGCTGGTCATGATCATGCTCGTGCTCATAGAAATGATCATCGGGGCGTGACAGGTGCACAGGGGACGGTTCTCGACAGTGCACAGGGGACGGTTCTCTGTGTTGTTAGATATCCCACAACACAGAGAACCGTCCCCTGTGCACCGTCCCCCGCCGTAAACTGTCGATTTTTTGACGTGATAGGTATTTTACAAACGTTGTTCTTTGAATTAAAATAAATACAAAATATCGTGGCCGGATTTCCCCTTTCAGACCACTGGAATATCGATGCAGGGGAGAAGTAAACAAGGAGGGTGCTCATCATGAATGAGAAAGCAAAGGGCGGCTTTTTTGACAAGCTTCCGCCCAGTCTGATCAAGAAAAACAATGTAACCCTGATCCCGGAAGGTGCGATCGGATACCTGATCGGTCCGACACTGGCACTGCTTGCGAACTCTGTACTTTCCAACTACTTTAACAAGTACATGTCTGACGTTCTGCACGTCAATACATGGGCAAGTGCATTTTTCACCTGGCTGCCGGTTATCTCCGTCATCTTTGTCGTAATCGGAAACATCCTGGTTGGCCGTCTCATGGACAACCTGCATTCCAAGGCAGGCAAGGCTCGTCCGCTGCTTCTGGTTTCTGTCCCGATCAGCTTGATCGCTATGCTGTTCCTCTTTGTTTTCTCGCCGTACAGTGCGACGAGCACGGAGTGGCATACCGGAGCCCTGGTCTGCATCGCGATCGGCTACAATCTGTGGTTCGCCTTCGCATATCCGATGTACTATACACCGCATGCCGCGCTGGTCAGCCTTTCCACCCGTAATTCCAAGGACCGTGGCCTGCTGGCGACCATTTCCAATGCGACAGCACTGGCGGCTATGGGTCTTTCCAGCATGATCCTGCCCTTCTTCCTGAACCTGCTCTTTGTCTATGACATGAGCGGCAAGGGTACCCCGGTCATGAACGACGCTGGCGTCGTGCAGTACTATGTCGATGAGTTCGGCGCAGCGATCTACGATGCCCAGGCTTCCTACGATCACTGGAAAATCTTTGTCATTGCCCTGATCGTGATCACCTTCATCGGTGTCCTGATCGAGTATTTCTTCACCCGCGAGCGTGTCACCGAGGAGTCCGCAGGTGATCAGACCCAGGCCAAGGCGGCTCTGCCGATCGGCGAGCAGGCTGCGATCTGCTTCAAGGATCGTTTCTGGGTCATCATGATGGTATTCTTCTTCCTGTACCAGTTTGGCGGTATGGTCAAGAACGTTTCCCAGAACTATTTCTGCACGGCGATGTTCCCGGATGCCATGGGCAACTACACGGTAGCCTACGGCGGACAGCTGCAGGGTACTCTGGCTATCATCGGCGCCATCCCGACGGCCATCGGTATGGTCATCGCTCTGCCGCTTGCCAATATGCTGGGAAGCAAGGCAAAGGCAATCCTGTCCGGCGCGGCGGTTGCTGTCGTCGGTGGTGTGATCGGTATGATCGCTCCCACCAATTTCATTGTTGTCGTCATCTCCTTCGTCATCAAGGCTCTGGGCTCCACCCCGGCCATGTACCTGTCCCTGGCACTGCTGGCGGATATCTTTGATCATCAGGAGGCTGTCTACGGTGCCCGTACCGACGGTCTGTCCATGACGATCTACGGCGCGATCATGGCTGGTATGACCGGCCTGGCAACCGGTGTCCTGAACGCCGTCCTGAGCGCTGTCCAGTACGATGTCTCCACCCTGCAGGTCAACGGCGCACTCCGTGCCGCAATGCCGTGGGTCTTCATCGGCGGCGAGACCATCTGCTACCTGGGTATCTTCATCATCTTCCTGGCTATGGGCGTTGAGAAGTTCAGCAAGATCGACCACATCGCGATCGTAGCTGACCAGAAGGCAGCTGCTGAGGCTGAGGGCCGCACCTACATCTCCGCTGTGGAGAAGATCCGCATGGAGGAAGGCGAGGAGGCTTATCAGGAAGAGCTGAAGAAGCAGGCTGACGAGGCTGCGAAGGAAGAGGCTCGCCTGGCGAAGCTGACTGCCGAGCAGCGCAAAGCTCAGGCTGACGCCGAGGCCAAGATTCTGGCTGAGTTCAACGAGCTCCGTAAGAATGTAGGCCGCAGCGAGATTAAGCTGTAAATACATCAAATGAAAGGGGATGGTTTTCTGTACACAGGGTACAGAGAACCGTCCCCTCATGCTATTTTGGAGGAGCGATTGTCTCTTCGGGTTGTCCAGGAACCTGTCATGTCTCAAATGTCAAGGTCAGTTTCGAAAAACAGGCGATTGCATTGAACTGCTCTGAGCGACTTGACGGTCCAAAATGCGAAACTTCAATGTTTAGCCTCGATGATAGGAAGCTGCATTGATATTTCGGAATTGAGATCGGATCAGTTTTTGAAAATGTCAATGCAGAGCCCATGAATAACGGATGCCACCTTGATGCCCCTAAAATTGAAACCTGATCAGAAATGAGCAATGTAAATGCAAGACCATCGGATCGAGGCTGGCGCATTGATATTTCGGGATTTGGATAAGATTGGTGATGCTTGGTTATCAATGTGAGATCCCAATGAGAGGGGGGTGGCATTGACATTCTGAAAAAATGAGCAGGTAAGGATTTGCAGACATCAAGGTACAATTCCAGCAGGTGGGGGTTGGCATTGACATTTTGAGAAATGTACAGTCGAGCAATCGGAAAAGGCAAAGCAATATCCCTCGAAAAGGGATACGAGAAACGTTAATGCCGAGAAGCTTTCTTAAAAATGAGGAGGAGAAAAATGAACACTGACCATATCACCGTGAATACACAAAGCAGCATCCGAATCGCGGGGAGCAAGGTCCTTTACTTTGACCCGTTCCAGATCAGCGAGCCGGCTCATGACGCTGACCTGATTTTTGTCACGCACTCTCACTACGACCATCTCGATCCCGACGCCATCGCCCAGATCGCAAAGCCTGACACCGTTTTCGTCGCACCGGCCACGATCCAGGCGGAGCTCGCGCCTGCCGCCGGCAGCCGGCAGGTG
>CAMOGO010000113.1 GCA_946614075.1 uncultured Lachnospiraceae bacterium
CGATCCTCGAGCAGTATCATCATGCTCTCGATCATTTCCGGCATGCGGTCGCTCTCTCCGACTCCGTCATTCGCGTCGGCTTTACTCGTCCGCCGGATAATTACGACATCTTCTCCGCGATCAACGAGTACCGGGAGCTTCACCCGGATACCGTTGTCGATGTCGTCCAGGATGAGCTCGTGACGGACACCTCCGCCCGGACTTCGGAGGGCAAATCACGCTTTGATGTGCTCCTCCACTACCGCTACAATGACACCGACTTCTCAGGTCTGAGCGATGTAAGCTTCCTCTCGCTGGGTTTCTGCCCTTTTTACGTACTGCTGAGCCAGTCGTCTCCTCTTGCAAAGAAAGCCTCTTTATCCCTGGCTGATCTGAAGGGCTTAAAGCTCCTGACGCTTGAGGAGTATAAATACTCCAAATTCCAGGTCCCTTCTCTGGACGAACTAAAGGCTGCCGGGATCGAGGTGCGTCCCTACGACAACATGGACCAGCTGATGTACGCCATCGCCGACCGGGTCGGCTTCGGCATTTACCCCGCCAAGTACCGTGAGGTGAAGGCTGGTTTCAGGCGTGTTCCGCTCACCTCGCTTCCTCCGCTTGAGTACGGACTGCTCTGCCGTAAGGAGCGCTCCGCCACTGTGGAGGATTTTGTGCAGTTTCTCATCGATAAGCTGAAAGAATAGTACAACAAAGGGGGGACAGTTCTCTTTCTTCCCCCTGGATAAGCAACGAAAATGGAGACGATTCTTGAGTCAAGAATCGTCTCCATTGGTTTTTTCCTAATATCTCATTTTTATCCCTTCACGGCTCCGGACATGCCTTCGACGTAGAAGCGCTGCATGTACAGGAACAGTGCGGCGATCGGGATGGAGATCACAACGGCGCCTGCGGCGAAGCAGGTGTACCACTGGTTGATGTACTCCTTCTGAAGCATGTTCCAAAGGCCGATCGCGACGGTAAACTGGTCGCTGTTCGCGCGGCAGATGACCTTCGCGAAGATGAAGTCGACCCACGGTGCGATGAAGGACGTCATGACCGTGTAGATGATGATCGGCTTGGACAGCGGCATGGTGATCTGGGTGAAGATCTGCCACTGCGTCGCGCCGTCCATGACGGCGGCCTCGTCGATCGATCGAGGTATCGTGTCAAAGAAGCCCTTGGCGATCTGGAAGCCGAGGCCTGTACCGGCGGAGTAGGCGATGATCAGTGCGATACGGATCATCTCGCCTTCCGTCAGACCCATGGCCTTCAGGATGTAGTACTGGGCGACCATCGACATGAAACCCGGGAACAGACCCATGATCATAGCCAGGTTCATGTATGGCTTCCGGAAGGAGAAACGCATACGCGACAGGCTGTAGGACACCGACAGGACGAAGAACGTCGAGATGATACAGGTGAAAATCGCGATGATCAGGGTGTTCGTGAACATCTTGGGGAAGTTCAGGACATTCCGGTCGGTGAAAAGCTTGACGTAGTTGTTCAGCGTGTAGCTCTTCGGGAAGAAGGTACTGACATACGATCCGGGCTCGGCGCGGAAGCTTGTGAGGACGATCCATACGATGGGCGTCACCCAGGCAGCCGCAATCAGAGCCAGCACTACGTGGATGCAGAAATTCCCGATCCGTCGGCTAAGAGGGGCTTTGTTTTTCTTCAAACTCTCATTCATCACATGAACGCCTCCTCATTCTTATAAGATGTCGAATTCCGATAGGTCACCAGCGTGACGATCGTCAGGACGATGAAGGTCATGATGCCGATGACAGCGCCGATGTTGTAGTACTGCTGGTCGATGGTCAGCTTGTACAGCCAGGTGACCAGAAGATCTGTCTGGCCTGCGGTGTCGCCGACGTAGGTCGGGCCGCCTCCCGAAAGCAGGTAGATAACGTTGAAGTTATTGATGTTTCCTACAAAGGAGGTGATCAGGTACGGCGTGGTAACGAACAGCATGTACGGCAGGGTGATCTTGAAGAAGGTCACGACCGGGCCGGCGCCGTCCATCTTGGCCGCCTCATACAGCTCCCCGGGGATATTCTGCAGGATACCTGTGATCTGCAGCAGCGTATACGGAATACCTACCCACAGGTTGATCACGATGACCGTGATCCTGGCGATGGTTGCATTGGTCCAGAACGGGATCGGCGCATCGATCAGGCCTGCGTTCTGCAGGATAACATTCACGGCACCATAAGGCTGAAGCATGATGTTCATAACCATCAGCGACACAAACTGCGGAACCGCGATCGTCAGGACAAAGCAGAAACGCCAGAAGCCCTTCGCCTTGGTATCCTTGCGGTTGATGACCAATGCGAGGATCATTCCCAGGATATAATTCAGGAACGTTGCAAAAATCGCCCACACGATGGTCCAAGCCAGGACATGCCAGAACTGCCGGCCTATGTTGCCGTTCATATTCAGGACGCGGCCAAACTGCGTCAGTCCGTTCCAGTCAAAGAGCGTAAGGTGGCTGTCCTCCTTGGAGTAGCTCGTAAATGCCATGCAGATCATGAAGACCAGCGGCAGGATATTAAACAGCAGGATACCCAGGCACGGCAGCGACATCAGAGTGATGTGCAGGTTGCCGTCGAAGAGGGACTTGATGTCCTCTACGAAGGTCGGTGCCCGGCCGCCCTTCTCCATCAGCACCTGCATTTTGTACGAGTGGCGCATCTGCAGGATCCACAGTGCAATGATGGCTCCGACGACAAACAGCGTCGCCACACAGTAAAGCAGAATCAGCAAGGAATTGTCACCCTTGGTGTACTCGTAAATTCCCAGTGCCTCGTTGAAAACCTCGCCGCCCGGATCGTCGCCCAGACTGACCAGCTGGGACAGCTGTCCGGCGCCGAAGTTCACCATGAACAGGATAAAGATGAGCTCCAGGATAAAGACAAGAATGCCTTTAATCTTTTGCCCGTGTCCAAACAGACCGGCTCCCATGAAGAGCATGGACAGCTTTGTCCAAAGGTCTCCGTGCAGCACCGCCTGTCCGACCGATATTTTTGTATTATTCGTCTGAGCGGCCATGGCAGTTTCCTCTCAAATCAGGTAGAAAAGCAAAGCAAGCTTTCCTCTGTAAAGTAAGCGTAAACCAGGCGGGCGGTCTTTTTACGAACCGCCCGCTGGCGGTGTGTAAAAGCTATTTACAGGCTGATACAGGTGCCTGTACCTTTTTTACACTGTAGTCCACTTTTTACGATGCTTATGACACAGCGGCGGTGTTCATCGTCTCGTTCATCGCCTCGGTCTTCTCAGCGGCATTGTCATGCGTGACGGAACCGGCTACCAGCTCCTTGCCCATGTTCTCAGCCGGGGTCCAGTACTGACCCATAGCGGACTGCAGAGGCTGTACGATGGAAGCATAGCTCAGGGTATCGATCTGGGCCTTCGCCAGGATATCGTCGCCGACATCGATAGAGGAGTCGGTCGGGATGATGTTTCTCATCTCATAGTGAGACTGCTGAGCCTCGGTGCTGCCCAGGAATGCTGCCAGGGCAACGGCGACCTGAGGATTCTTGGAGTTCTTGTTGACACCGATGGCCTTGGAGCCGGCGAATGCCTTCAGCTGCTTCTCCTCGCCGTCAAGCATATAGGTCGGAGCCGCGCAGGCGCCTACGTTCTCCTCGCCGATCGCATCGCAGACAGCGGTGTAATCCCAGGTACCGGAGAAGTATGCGTTGATCGTGCCATCGCCCAGAGTAGACGGGGACAGACCATTGCAGTCGACAAAGTTCGGATTGGCAACGAGGTCTACCAGGTAATTGGTGACTGCGACAGCCTTGTCGCCGCTAAAGTCGATGCCTGCCTCAGCGTCATCACCTGTCTCGCCAAACAGGGTGCAGCCGTTTGCTACGTAGAAGGATGCGATGTACCAGGAGTTGGAAAGCGGGAATCCAACCTTGCCCTTCTCAAGCATCGCCTCAAGGCTCTTGGTATCCTCCTCGTCAAAGACTCTCTTGTCATAGTACATAAACCAGGTATTGCCGGTGAAAGGAACGCCGTAAACGCCGCCGCCATAGGTAACGGTGTTGACCGTGGTCTCAGAGTTCTGAGCCTTGATCTGGTCCAGGGTTGCGCCACCGAGCTGTGCCAGTGCGCCAGCCTCGATCAGGCCAGGGATCTGGTCATTGGCATACATGAAAACATCTGCTGCTGCCTCAGGGTCGGTCTGGATATTCTTCAGCGTGTCACCCTCAGGGCTGACGCCGGTCTTGAAGGTAAGCATCCATTCCGGATGAGCTGCCTGGAAGGCATCCAGCTGAACCTGCAGCCAGTTGTCACCAGCCTGATCCTCGGAAGGGCTCCATACGGTCAGCTCGACAGCCTCGCCGCCTGCTGCTGCCTCGGTTCCTGCCGGCATAGCCTCGGTTCCTGCCGGTGCTGCGGAAGAAGAGCCGGACGGTGCGGAAGAGCTGGAGCCGCCATTACCGCAGGCACCCAGTACAGATGCTGCTGCCACGCCCATAGCGCCGACTGCTGTACCCTTTAAGAAGTTACGACGTGAGATTTTCTTCATTTTGTTTTCCTCCTTACATGATGTTATCATTTGTAAAAATGATGCTTGTTTTGTCGTTTAGTCTGATGTTGTTCCTGTTATTCTTTGTGCTTCTTGTTTTGCGGATTTCATTTCTGTCTCCGCAAAACAATATTTTGAAAGGCTTCGGAATGATATGATATCGGCATCTTCCTTAATACTCGATATTCTCTCCCGTCTCCTTATCAAACAAATGAATGACATTGCCACCGAAGGTGAACTCGATCGGGGAGCCGCTCTTGAACTCATAGTGGCCGCCGAGGTCAAGCGTCTGCACGACGATGATGCTGTCTTTGCCGCATGCATTTACGTGGACATGGACGGAAGCGCCCATCATCTCGGAGACGTCGACCGTTCCCTGGATCATCGCGCCGTCCACATGCTTCAGGCTGATGTGCTCCGGCCGGACACCGATCGTGATGTCCTGCGGCTGTACGCCCTTCGCCTTCAGGTGCTCCTGCTTTTCCTCACTCAGTACGATCTCCGCCTGCTCGATCTTCACCGCGTATTTTCCATCCGCGTGGCGCACGAGAGCAGCGTCATACATATTCATCTGCGGCATCCCGATGAAGCCGGCGACGAAGATATTATGCGGCTTGTCATAGACCTCCTGC
>CAMOGO010000114.1 GCA_946614075.1 uncultured Lachnospiraceae bacterium
TTGATGTCGGGAGAAGCCATGTAGCGCACATTGCCGCCGCTCTCGCCTGTGAAGGACGGATCAAAGGCGATCGTGAGGAAGCCTCTTTCCGCCATGGTCTGTGCATAGAGTCCGGAGCACTGCTCCTTGACGGCGCCGAAAGGTCCGCAGACCGCGATGGCCGGAAGCTTACCCTCCGCATTCTTCGGAACATACATGTCCGCCGCCAGGGTGATGCCATAGCGGTTTACAAACGTAACCTTGCAATGATCCACTTTATCGCTCTTCGGGAAGGTCTTGTCCCATTCCTGTGTCAGCTTCAGTTCTTCCTTCTTCATCATGATCCATCTCCTCGCTTTCTTTACTTTCTCTGCTTTTCCTGACTCCGGATCAGGAAATCCATGCGGTCTACCTTGCGCTGGCTCTCATGCATCTTTTCGACAAGCATGCAGCGCTGTACTTTCATCTGATGCAGCATTTCCTCGTAGCTTCCGGCTTCATAGAGAGTACCGATTTTCTCAGCCGTTTCCATACTGCACCCGGCATCGGAAAGTCCCTGTATCAGTTTTTCCTTTACACTCATCACCCAGGACCCTTTCTGAATTTAAGCTTTTTTCACGCCGCCGGATGGTTTTTTCCCTCCGGCAACGCTATCATAACCGCTTGTAAAGAGGCGTGCTAATAGTTATAATTCATTTCGTGATATTCCTTTCTGGAATGTCATCTGATATACATCACACGAGGAGCGTTTCTGATGGAAATTCGTACGTTGCGTTACTTTCTGGCAGTTGCCAGAGAAGAAAACATGACCCGGGCGGCTGAGATCCTGCATGTCACACAGCCGACTCTGTCTAAGGCTCTGAAATCCCTGGAGGACGAGCTCGGGAAAAAGCTTTTTACCCGGCAAAGCTTCAGCATCCGGCTGACCGAGGAGGGTGTCCTGCTCCGCAACCGTGCGGAGGACCTCATCAGCATGGCGGACAAGATCGAGCAGGAGTTCATTTCCCTCGATGACATCAGCGGAGGGGAGCTGTATCTGGGGCTTGCGGAATCCTTCCAGATCCGCTATCTGGCCCGGGTGATCAAGGATTTTAAGACGCGCTATCCCAACCTGCATTACCACATCACGAGCGGTGATACGGAGCAGATCGCGGACAAGCTGGATAAAGGGCTCCTGGACTTTCTGGTCCTGGCGGAGCTGCCGGACAGCCGGAAATACGAGTATCTGGCCTTCCCGGAAAGAGATGTATGGGGGCTCGTGATCCCCGAGGGAGATGCGCTGGCCCAAAAGGATGTGATGCGGTCCGAGGACCTGGCCGGGCAGCCTTTGTTCTGCTCCGAGCAGGCCTGGAACGGTGATATCAAAAAATGGGCGGGGAGCTCGTTTTCAAAAATGAGGCTGGAGGGGTCCTTCCGGCTTTCCTACAATGGCTCTGTCTTTGCACGGGAAGGTCTCGGCTACCTGCTGACCTTCCGCCATCTGATCGACACCTCCCAGGGAAGCGGACTGGTGTTCCGTCCCCTGGAGCCGCCGCTCGAGACCACTCTCTATATTGCCTGGAACCGCTATCAGGCCTTCACGCCCATCGCAGAGCGCTTCCTGCAGCAGTTGAAGACATCGTTTTCCGCCTCATCGATCTAGTATCGATCCAGTCCTCCCCTTGACGCTGCAGCAACCGCTGCCGCGATGTGGCGGCTTTTATCAAAAAACCATTTCTCTTATTCGAAATACCCCGCCACGTCCTTGAGATAATCCCGGATGGGCAGGTGCTGGGGGCAGATGCTCTCGCACTGGCCGCAGCCTATGCAGTCGCTTGCGCGGCCAAAGACCTCCAGGAGGCTCTGGTAATACTCCTTCTGGGTCGTGGCGCCCTTGCCCTCCGGCTCCTGATTGTCGATATTGTACAGGGAGAAATATTTCGGGATCGGGATATTGGCCGGGCAGCCGGAGGTACAGTACGCGCAGCCGGTGCACGGGATGGTCACCCGGTTCCGGATATAGTATACGACCTTCTTCAGGGCCTCGAGCTCTTCTGCATTTAACGGCTTTTCCTCTGCCATGAAGGAGGTATTATCCGCGAGCTGCTCCATGCTGCTCATGCCGGAAAGCACCATCATGACCTCCGGAGGCGTCGCCGCAAAGCGGATCGCCCACGAAGCCGCGGACCAGTCCGGATGAAGGCTTTTCTGCAGATCCACCGCTGCCCTCGGCAGATTGACCAGCGTCCCGCCCTTGACAGGCTCCATAACGATGACCTTTTTCCCATGGCGCACGGCGGTCTCATAGCACAGCCGGCTCCGGATCCCCTCGCTCTCCCAGTCAAGGTAATTCAGCTGCAGCTGTACAAACTCCGCCTCCGGAAACTCCGTCAGTATCGTGTCCAGCAACCGTTCATCATCGTGATAGGAAAAGCCGATATGCTTCACCAGGCCTGCCCTCTTTTTTTCGATCAACCAGTCAAAGGCACCGATCTCCTTCATCTCCGGGTAAGAAAATGTATTGAGATCGTGGATCAGGTAATAGTCGAAATACGAAACGCCGGTCCGTCTCAGCTGGTCCTGGAAAATCTGCTCCTTCTCTCCACCATCGTGTATATAGTCGATATGCAGCTTGTCAGCCAGTGTGTAGGCATCGCGGGGATACCGTGACGTCAGGATCTCCTTCACCGCATCCTCACTCGCGTAGTCATGGTACATCCACGCCGTGTCGAAGTACGTGAAGCCACGCTGGATAAACAGATCGACCATCTTTTTTGACTCTTCGATGTCTATGCTGCTGTCGTCATTCGGATCCGTTAACGGCAGCCTCATCAGCCCGAAGCCAAGCTTCGCAGCGGGTATCAAATCTATTCTATCTATCATCTGTGTCCTGATCCTTTCTGATCCTTTCTGATCCTTCCTGATCCTTCCTGATCCTTCCTGGTCCTTCCTGGTCCTTTCTGGTCCTTCCTGGTCCTTCCTGGCCCTTCCTGATCCTTCCTGGTCCTTCCTGGTCCTTCCTGATCCTTCCTGGTCCTTCCTGGCCCTTCCTGGTCTCCATGGGTTTGTGCCTCAGACCGCTTTCTCAAAAACCATATCTGTCAGGGCCTCGCCCATAAGGTCCTCCGGCTTTGTGTCCGGCCGGATCCAGGCATCGATGCATCTTTCCGGCAGGATCAGAGGCATCCGGTCATGGATGAAGCGGATCTCCTCGCCGGGCTCCCTGGTCAGGATCACAAAGACCGGGAGGCCCTCCTCGATCCGGTACAGACCGCAGAGCCAGGTCATGGCGGAGCCCCTCGGCTGGATCATATACTTGTCCCCGCTGCGGGTCTTCCCGTCGCTCGTGTGCAGATGCTCCCACTCAAAGTACCAGGATGCCGGCACGATACAGCGCCTACGCTCCCAGGATTCTTTAAAGGTCAGCTTGGAACCGGCGGTCTCGGACCGGGCGTTCAGCAGGAGCGTTTTCCCGGAGAAGCCCCATTTCATGGGAAAGACCGCCCGGTTACCGGCGCGATTCGGCGCAATGACCGGCACCACATCGGTCGGCCGGATCTCCCCGTACGTTTTGATCCCCGTCGTTTTCAGGTAATTCTGACACAGCGGGGAGCGGTTCATCTCTTCAACAATCGCCCGAAGCTCCGGCGATTCCTCGGTCCAGTACCGGCAGCACATAGAAGTTCTCCTCTAACAATGAATCTTTTTGGAATATATCTCCCGGCGCTTCGATACTCCGGATATTCTCCATCCGTATCCGCATCCCGTCCACCAGGATTGTCTTTGTTACCTCAGCGTCTACATTCCGGCAGATACCGGTGATCGTTTTATACTGACCCTGTAAGCCGTAGGCTTCGCTGTTTACATCGCTGCAGGGCTCGTAATAGGTGACGGTGATCTGCACATGATTTGCCCTGGCCATCTGTC
This sequence comes from uncultured Lachnospiraceae bacterium, assembly GCA_946614075.1. The sequence continues at coordinate 3,886 of CAMOGO010000114.1, forward strand.
CATTATAGGTCAGGCTGTGAAGGATGCCAAGCCTCCGATCGAGCTCTGTCTGGTCCTCCGGGCTTAGGGTCATCCGGTCCGTATAGAGCTCATTCTTCATCAGGATCGCGAAATTGAACCCCCGCAGGGCATCAAAGGGCGCAAAGAGCTTGGCTCTCTTCCTGACGTCCATCTGCGGGTGCCGCAGCCTGAAACTGTCATACCGGTCATGCTGAGGCTTCCCCTTCAGAAAAACATCCCGGTACCGGAAGCCAGCCGGCATCGACATTGCTCCTATGGCATACATCTCACGCACCTCCTCAAAACCCCAGCCTGATGCAAACTCCGACCTTTGCCTTTTGGTGAAGCCTGCGGTAAGCTTCACCAAAATCCGCCTGCGGCGGATACGCGCCTTCGGCGCTAGGCCTGTACGGGCTGAGTTTGCCTGATGCAAACTCAGCCCTAAGCTTTATGCCCGCCGATCTGCAGATTCCGCTCTAATGTTGTCGCGCCTTCCAGCATATTCATACCCTTGAAGACCGCGTTCGCTCCGTATTTCCGCCGGACCTCAAGCATCGCTGCCGTGAGTCTCCGGTCTCTGTCCAGAGCGTCATAGTCTACAAACATATTCATCTGATACATTCCTGTGTCTTCCGCCACATCCATGGCGCAGACGCCGAGCCGGCGGTAAAGCAGCCGATGATCTGTCTTCTCATCAAACTGCCGCACCATCGGCGCCATGATAAGCTTCAGGCTGTTGGTGAGGGTTGCCAGCTTCACCGTACCTCCTGAGTGCTTCGGGTGAAGCCTGCCGTAAAAGTCGACGGAAACGGGCCCGTCATAGCTCGGGCAGACCTCCAGGCTTTTGTAATCGTAGGACACCCACCAGGTACAGCCCCGGGTGACCAGGTTCTTCGCAAACAGGTCACTTGTGAGGACCTCGATCATCTCCTTGAAGGCGTTCCTTGCTTCCTCGTACTTGTAGGGTCTCGGGAGCACCTGGCCGTTGCTCAGGGAATGACCTTCACTCCGGTAGCTCTTGATATCCGCCATCGTGACCGGCTCGATGCCCCAGGCATGATCCACCAGGATCTCACCGTCGATGCCGAACTGTTTGTAAAAGAACTCCTCATCCCACTGGGACCGCTCCGCGATATCTCCCATGGTGTACATGTAGGATTTGTACAGCCTGCGGGCCTTCCCCGGGCCGATCTGCCAGAAGTCGGTCAGCGGCCGGTGGTCCCAGAGCAGGAACTTGTAGCTGTCCTCATTCA
>CAMOGO010000115.1 GCA_946614075.1 uncultured Lachnospiraceae bacterium
ATCGCCGACCGGAAATCGCGCCAGATGATCCACCGCGCCCGGAGCAAAAATCCGGAGGCCATCGTCGTGGCGGCCGGCTGCTATGTTCAGGCGAGCGCCAAGGACCTGCTGGACGAGGGCTGCGCGGACATCCTCATCGGGAACAATCAGAAGAAGGATGTGCCGGCTCTGATCGAGGAGTATCTCAGCACCAAGTCCCCGGTGATGCGGGTCGAGGATCTGGGACGGTGCCGGGAATATGAGAATCTGGAGCTCACTGACCGCGTCGACCACGCCAGAGCCTTCATCAAGATCCAGGACGGCTGCGATCAGTTTTGCAGCTACTGCATCATCCCCTTCACCAGAGGACGTGTCCGCAGCCGGAAGCCGGAGGACATCCTGGCGGAGACCAGGACCCTGGCGGCGCAGGGGTATCGCGAGATCGTCCTGACCGGCATCCACATCAGCTCCTACGGGCTGGATTTCCCGAAGGAGGAGACGACGCAGCAGTCAGATACGCAGCAGCCGATGGTACAAAGCCTGGAGGCAGATACGAAAGAGGCCGTCACTCAGCCTGGTCAGCAGAAATCCGTCTGGCCGGAGCGTCCTTTGCTGGATCTGCTTGGCGAGCTGCAGAAGGTGGAAGGCATCGAGAGGATCCGCTTAGGGTCCCTTGAGCCGAGGATTATCACGCCGCAGTTTGTAAAAGAAATCGCAGCGATGCCGAAGGTCTGCCCTCATTTTCATCTGTCGCTGCAAAGCGGCTGCAATGCGACTCTGGCCCGCATGAACCGTCGGTACACGGCGGAGGAGTTTGCAGAAAGCCTGGCGCTTCTGCGGGAGGCTTATGAGCACCCGGCGATCACGACGGATGTGATCACGGGCTTTGCCGGCGAGACCGAGGAGGAGTTCGCAGAGTCCAGGGAATTCCTGGAGAAAATCGGGCTTTACGAGATCCACGTTTTCCCTTATTCCGTGCGGAAGGGGACAAGGGCGGAGAAAATGCCGCACCAGAATCCGGAGAGTGTCCGCAAGGAGCGCTGCCGCGAGCTTCTGGCCCTGACCGAAAGACAGAGCCACGCGTTTCGCGAGTGGTATCTGGGCCGTGAGACGCAGATCCTCACAGAGGAACAGGTGGAGATTGACGGCCGGATTTACACCGTTGGTTTCACAAAAGAGTATGTGAAACTGGCCATTGAAGGCGGAAAGTGGGAGCTGGGGACAATTTTGCCCGTAAAAGTTACAGGTTTTTTAACTCCTGATAAAATGCTTGCCGAACCTCTGAAAATAGAGTAATATGGTTTTTGATAGCGCGGAGGTCTAAAAATGAACGATATTTCGAGAACACAATATTTTAAGGCTGCTACGGAAAAACCGATTCCTGTCGGAGACGTCCTGAGAAAGGTTTATGAGGCTCTTGAGCAGAAGGGCTATAATCCTGTCAATCAGATCGTCGGCTATATCATGTCCGGAGATCCGACCTATATCACCAGCTACAATGGCGCCCGAAGCCTTATCATGAGGGTAGAGCGCGATGAGCTGCTTGAGGAGGTCATGCAGTACTACATCGACTCCAAACTTAAGGGAGAGATCTGATCTTGAGGATACTGGGGCTGGATTTTGGTTCGAAAACAGTAGGGGTCGCAGTCTGCGATCCGTTGGGGATTACGGCACAGGGCGTAGAGATTATCCGCCGCAAGGAGGAGAATAAGCTGCGCCGTACTTACGCGCGCATTGAGGAGCTGGTAAAGGAGTACGGGGCAACCCGGATCGTCCTCGGATATCCCAAAAACATGAACAATACCATTGGCGAGCGCGCCCAGAAGACAGAGGCATTCCGCGATGACCTCATCCGCCGGACGGGTCTTCCTGTCGTTTTGTGGGATGAGAGACTGACGACGGTAGCGGCCGACCGGGCCATGATCGAGGCCGGGATCCGGCGCGAGGACCGGAAGGATTACGTCGATGAGATCGCAGCGCAGCTGATCCTCCAGGGTTATCTGGATTCGCTGACGCCTGCGGAAAAGGAACAGATTTAAACATGGAAGAGAATAAAATGCCAGAAAAGCTTGAGAGCTTTACCGTCCCGGCAGAGGACGGAACCGAATTGACTTTATACATCGTGGATCAGACGAGGATCAATGGCAAGGATTACCTGCTGGCGACGGATACCGAGGAGGATGGAGGCAATGCCTATATTTTCCTGATGACGCCGGATGAGGAGGATCCCGAGGAGATGATCCTGAACCTGGTAGAGGATGACGACTACGATTACATCGCAGGCGTCTTTGCAGAGCAGGACGATATCGGGTTTGAATAAAGACCTGAAAGAGATAGAGTTCGGATACGTGGATGAAATAATGTAAAAAGGAATGCAGGATATGGTGAGATGAGCCTATTTGAAAAGGAGGGCATCGCATCATTATTTTGCGTGTTTAGGAGGAATTTATTTGACAAATAAAAAACTGAAGATTATACCGCTCGGAGGACTCGAGGAAATCGGAATGAATATCACAGCGATCGAGTACGGTGAGAGCATCATCGTCATCGACTGCGGAATGTCCTTCCCGAGCGATGATATGCTGGGTATCGACCTGGTCATCCCGGATGTGACCTACCTGCGTGAGAACCGGAGCCGTCTGAAGGCGTTCTTCATCACGCACGGCCACGAGGACCACATTGGCGCGATCCCCTATATATTGCCGGAGCTCAAGGTGCCGGTCTATGCGACCCGCCTGACGACGGCTCTGATCGAGAATAAGCTGAAGGAGCGCGACCTGCTGGAGTCCGTTGAGCGTCATATCGTAGCCTACGGGGACGTTGTGGATGCCGGCGATTTCAAGGTCGAGTTTATCCGTACGAATCACAGCATCGCGGACTCTGCCGCGCTTGCCATCACCTGCCCGGCAGGAACCCTGGTTCATACGGGCGACTTCAAGGTTGACTATACGCCGGTTGTCGGCGATCCCATCGACCTGGCCCGCTTTGCGGAGCTTGGCCGCCAGGGAGTGCTGGCGCTGATGTGCGATTCGACGAACGTCCTTCGTGAGGGCTTCACCATGTCGGAGCGCACAGTCGGCAAGACGTTTGACTCTATTTTTTCCGAGAATGTGGACCGGCGTATCATCGTCGCGACCTTCGCTTCGAATGTCGACCGTGTCCAGCAGATCGTCAATTCCGCCGCGAAATTCGGCCGGAAGGTGGTCGTTGAGGGCCGCAGCATGGTCAATGTCATCGGCACGGCAAGCGAGCTCGGATATATCAGCTTCCCCGAGTCGACCCTGATCGGCATCGAGGAGATGAAAAATTACCCGGACAATCAGATTGTCCTGATTACGACGGGAAGCCAGGGCGAGTCGATGGCGGCTCTTTCCCGTATGGCGACCGATATTCACCGGAAGGTGACCATCACACCGAATGACACGATCATCTTCAGCTCGACCCCGATCCCGGGCAACGAAAAGGCTGTCTACAAGGTGATCAATGAGCTCGCGGAGAAGCAGGCACGCGTTATTTTCCAGGATGTCCATGTTTCCGGCCATGCCTGCCGCGAGGAGATCAAGCTGATTTACACACTGGTGCGTCCGAAATACGCCGTTCCGGTCCATGGCGAGTACCGTCATCTGCTGGGACAGGCGAGCGTAGCCAAGCAGATGGGAATCCCGGACGACAGGATCTTTATCCTGCGGGCGGGCGATGTCCTGGAGTTTGGCGAGGAGACGAAGGTGACAGACCACGTACAGGCCGGCGGCATCCTGGTCGATGGCCTCGGCGTAGGCGATGTCGGCAATATCGTCCTGCGTGACCGCCATAATCTGTCCGAGAACGGCATCGTCATCGCCGTCGTTACGGTGGATCCTTCGGCCAGAGAGATCCTGGCCGGTCCCGAGATCATTTCCCGTGGCTTTGTCTATGTGAGAGAGTCGGAGGGCATGATCGAGGAGATGCGCGAGATCGCGGAGGAAGCGGTCGAGCGGTGCATGGAAAACCGTACGGTGGACTGGAATCATATGAAGACGGCGATCAAGGATCGCCTGGAGGACTACCTCTGGCAGAAGATAAAGAGAAATCCGATCATTCTCCCGATCATCATGGAGGTCGAGGTCTGATCATTCAAGGAGGCCTGATCAGGATTCAAGCGGATTGGCGTTTAAAATCTGACCAGGATTCGTGAGAGGAGAGACCGATGAAGCATTCACAGGTGAGAAACATACAGTCTGCGGTTCTTTCGGTGATCAATCTGCTGATCACGGTGCTTTTGGCGATCATAGTTGTCTATTTCCTGTATCAGGCGATCCAGTACAGCTACAGCTTTGGCTACCGCATGTTCAACAGCGACCCGATCGACAAGACAAACGGGCACATGATCGAATACACGGTCGAGGAGAATGCCGGCATCCTGGAGATTGCGCAGGACCTTGAGAAAAAGGGCCTGATCGAGGATGCGTACGTCATGGTGGCGCAGAAGGTCTTTTACAGCTACACGATTTACCCCGGAACCTACTCGCTCAGCACGACGATGACGAGCAAGGATATTCTGGATCGGATCGGTACCGAGCCGGAGAACATAGAGGAGGAAGAGTAGGGATGGATCCGGAAAGACTCGTTTCCTACCTGCATTCCCTGGAAAGCAACCAAAGCCACATCCTGGAAAGGATGGCGGCCGAGGCGGCGCGTGACGGTGTTCCGATCGTGCGCCGGGAGACGGCGGCCTTTCTGCAGACCATGGTGGCAGCCCTGAAGCCGCGCCGGATCCTGGAGATCGGGACGGCGATTGGCTACTCGGCCCTTTTGATGATGGAAGCCGCCGGGGAGGACACCTGCCTGACAACGATCGAAAAAGATCCGGACCGGATCCTGAGGGCCTGTGCGAATTTCGCCGAGTCTGGGATGGCGGACCGGATCACGCTTTACGAGGGGAATGCCGGGGAGCTTTTAAAGACTCTTGACGGATCCTTCGATCTGATTTTCCTGGATGCGGCAAAGGGCCAGTACATCCACTTCCTGCCGGCGATTTTAAGCCTTTTGCCGGAGGGGGGCGTCCTGATCTCCGACAATGTGCTGCAGGAGGGAGATATCCTGGAGTCACGGTTTGCCGTACGCCGCAGGGACCGCACGATCCACGCCAGGATGCGGGAGTATCTGTGGACCTGCAAGCA
>CAMOGO010000116.1 GCA_946614075.1 uncultured Lachnospiraceae bacterium
TCAATGCGCCAATCCCTGTAAGGGCAAATGACATTGATTTTTCGGAATAGTGAGCTTGAAGCCAGCGTGCCCGAAGACCTACCTGGAAGCCGGCACGGCGGTGGCGAGCCGGGGACTTGGCGCAACCTGGATCACGATGCCGATGAGGATCAGGACCCCGCCGAGTACACTGCTCAGGCCGAAATCCTCATGCAGCACGAGGCCGCCCAGGACGGCTGCGGTCAGCGGGTTCAGCGCGCAGAAAAGCCCCGCACGTTCCGCACTGACGTAGCGCTGGGCCACCGGCTGCAGCGTAAAGCCAAAGCAGCTGCAGACCAGCGCCAGATACAGGATCGGCCCCCACTCGCCCACCGTTTCCGGCAGCCTGTCGAAATCGGCATCGCCATGCGGGCCGCTTCCGAAGCCACCCCCGCAGCCGTAGCATTTCTGGAGCTGGTGCGAAGCAGCACCTGATCCATGCGGATATCTCTTTTGCAATTCAGGATAGCCACGCCGCTTCTTGTTGTTTTGCGCACCGAATGTGTGTTAAAATGAGGCCTGTACGAAAAGGAGAAATCTATGATTCAAGTATATTGCTATTCAAAATGCTCCACCTGCAAGAAAGCCCTGAAATGGCTGGACGACAACCAGATCGCCTACACCGCGATCGATATCAAAGGAAATCACCCGGATGAGGAAACACTGCGGCAGCTCCACGAAAAGAGCGCCCTTCCCTTGCGCAAATTTTTCAATACCAGCGGCATGCTCTACCGCGAGATGGAGCTCGCGAAGCGCCTCCCGGAAATGAGCGAAGACGAGATGTACGCACTCCTCGCGTCAGACGGAATGCTGGTCAAAAGACCGCTGCTGGTAACCGACGAGGTAGTGGTACCGGGCTTCCGGGAGGACGTCTGGAAAGAAATAACAGGGGCCGCGCATAAATAAAAAGGCGCGTCTAAATAAAAAGTCTGTTTGCGAGATGGGCCGGGATTGAAGAAGAGAAGGCCTGTTTGTGAGATGGGGCGAGGAACCAAAGATGAAGAGACTTGTTTGTGAAATATGCCAGGGGACCGAGATCGTCAAGATCGCCCCGGATCGATATCAGTGCCAAAACTGCGGCATCCAGTATTCCGCAGGACAGCTGCGTGCTTTGCTCGTCGACGTCGATGAGGAAGAGGCTGCCCCGAGGAAGGCAGCGACAGCTGATCAGAAAAAGGAAGCTGCCCAGGCCGTATCCAGCGAGGTAGAAACCCAGGCTGCCACTCAGGCTGCCACTGCGAAGGCAGTTAATCAGGCTGCCACTGCGAAGGCAGTTACCCCAGCTGCGCCGAAGAAGTCGACCAGGCATTCGTCTCTTCCGACCACCGATCCACAAAAATATGTGTACTTTTTCGAGCTGACCGATCTCCAGAAATCCGCGATAGAGGCGGAGTATAAGGAGAAGCTGAAGGCAGAGCAGCAGGCCCAGAAAGAGCGGCAGGTGCAGGCAGAGAGGCAAGCCCAGGAAGAGCGACAGTCCAGACTGCAGACTCAGAAACAGTCTCAATCTCAGTCTCAGTCGGTCAACGCATCGCCTTGGAAGAAGTCAAATCCGCTGACGGCCGCTCAGAAAACCGAGACAACCCAGGCTGGATCAGTAACCGGTTCAGTCAACGCCTCACCTTGGAAAAAGTCGACTCCGCTGACCGCCTCTCAGAAAGCCGAGACATCCCAGGCTGGATCAGTAACCAGTTCAGTCAATGCGTCCCCCTGGAAAAAGTCGACTCCGCTGACCGCCTCTCAGAAAGCCGAGACATCCCAGGTTGGATCAGTAACCGGTTCAGTCAACACATCCCCCTGGAAAAAGTCGACCCCTTTGACTGCTTCTCAGAAAGCCGAGGCATCCCAGGCTCAGTTAGCCAACACCTCACCGTGGAAGAAATCGACTCCGTTGACCGCTCCGGCGCCGGCGACTTTGACATACGGTTGGGAATTTGCCCGTGCGTTACGCGGACGGAAGTTCCCGTTCAACGTGAATGCCGACGGCACCCCGGACATTGTCCCGGATGACACCATCATTTCCATCACATTCGGAAATGAGGATCAGTACCAGGACATCATAGAGAGGCAACCCTGCGAGTCGGTCGAAAAGGACAGGAAGGGCAGCATCCGGCTATACCGGATCCCCGAAAAGGTGAATGGCCGGGAGATGATCCATGTTTATGTCCTTGCCAGGGGGAAAATCCTTTTCCACAAGGCAAGCACCGATATGTTCAAAGGACTTACAAGTCTGGAAAGTATCGATTTTACCGGCTGCAGCACCGAGGAAACCGTCAGCATGAGCCAGATGTTTTACGGCTGCAGCTCCCTGAAAAGCCTCGACATCGGCGGCTGGGACACCTCGAATGTCAACAACATGTGCGACCTTTTTAACGGCTGCAGCAGCCTGACGCGCCTGGATATCGGCCGGTGGAACACCCGCAGAGTAGGCGGGATGATATCGACATTCCAGAACTGCACGTCCCTGACCAGCCTCGATCTCAGCGGCTGGAACACGTCAAGCGCCATCAACATGACCTCCATGTTCCAGAACTGCAGCAGCCTGAAACGCCTGGAGATCGGCCATTTTGACACATCCAAGGTCGAAAGCATGGAGTGGATGTTTGACAGCTGCAGCGCCCTGCAAAGTCTCGACATCGGCGACTGGAACACCTCGAATGTCACCAACATGGGCTGGATGTTTGAAATGTGCCGCTCGCTCAGAAGCCTTGATCTCAACAGGTGGAACACCTCCAAGGTCCATTCCATGAAGGAAATGTTCTGGGGCTGTGAGTCCTTGAAAACTCTGACGATCCGAGAGTGGGACACCTCCCAGGTCGAGAACATGGCCAGCATGTTCCGGAACTGCAGAGCTTTGACTGCGCTTGATATTGACAGATGGAACACCTCGAAGGTCGAGAATATGGAAAGCATGTTTGAAGGCTGCCGGTCTCTGACGTCTCTCAACGTGAGAAGATGGAACATCGCCAGCCTCCAGAAGCAGGATAATATGTTCAAGGACTGCGCCACACAGCAGACCCTTAAGAAACCCTGGACAAGCCTGTTCTGGGGGTGAGCGGAAGTAAGACAAGGTGAGTCAGGTGAGCCAAAAAAACCGTCCCTCATTACCTTTCAAAAAACTACGGCTGCCAACGATGATAAGATCGTTGACAGCCGTTTCTTTTTTGCCTATAATCCCGTCATTGCAGTGTTTTGACAAGCTGAACGGGAGCTTTCCGTTCCGTCATTTATGAAAGTATGAAAGCTGATTTATATGAAACAAAATGACCCCTCCACGGCAGGATCTCGCCTTGCGTCTGTCCTGGCGCTCCTGAAAAAAGAACCTATGCTGGCTGTCTCCTTGGCAGCGGCCATTATCGCCCTGATCCTCACGCCGCCGACCCCGGCTCTGCTCGGGAAAATCGACTGGCGGACCCTCGGCACCCTTTTTCTGATGCTGACCATCCTGGAAGGCTTTAAAAAAGAAAACATCTTCCTGCCGCTTCTGCGGCGGGCGGGGCACTTCCGATACCTCGTGGGACTGTCGCTGTTTCTGGTATTCTGCGTGTTTTTCAGCTCCATGTTTGTGACCAACGACGTCTCGCTGATCATCTTCGTCCCGCTGACGATCATCCTGTACCGGGCGGGGAGGCGAGAGGAGCTGATCCTGCCCCTGCTCGCGATGGAGAATATCGCCGCCGTCCGCGGGTCCCTGCTGACCCCCTTCGGAAGCCCGCAGAACCTTTTCATCTTTGGCCAGTCCGGCGTGTCCGCGGCGCGATTTGTCCAGTACATGTTCCCGATCTGGATCCTCTCCGGCATCCTGCTGGTGTGCTTCGTCCTGGCACTGCACCGGAAAAATCTCCGTGAGCTCACCGCCATCCCCGAAGACGCCTTCCCGGCAGGAAAGACAGGGGACTCTCGGAAGACAGGGGAAGGTTCTCTGTCTTCCGGAGACAGAGAACCTTCCTCTGTCTCCGGGAAACTGGTCCTGTCTTCCCCGAGGGCTAAGAAAACCTTCTACCTTGTTCTCTTTGCTGTGGTTCTTTGGATGATCGTGAGCCGGACCTCGCTTTGGGTCTGGGTGCTCGTCATCATCTCCGCCCTGGTGTTGGCTTTCGACCGCGAGGTCCTGCGCCGGACAGACTACGTACTGCTCCTGACCTTTTTCTGCTTCTTCGTATTCTCCTCGTCCGTGACGAACCACCCGGCCATCGCCGGCTTCCTGAGTAGTATCATGGCGGGAAGAGAGTATGTGGTCAGCATCCTGGTGAGCCAGGTCATCTCCAATGTACCCGCCTCCATCGTGCTGTATCCCTTCGCCGTGAACAAAGGCGCCCTCCTGTACGGCCTCGACTCCGCAGGCCTGTGCACACTGATCGGGTCGCTGGCCTCCGTGATCAACTACCGCATCTACGTACGCGATTACCCCAGCAAAGGCGGCGAATTCATCAAGGTTTTTACGGCTGTAAGCCTGGCGTTCTTCGCCCTGGTCGCCATCCCAGGATACCTGATCAGCCAGACACCACTGTAAGAAGCCCCTTAAACTGCCCAGGCAACCATCTTTTTTTCGAAATGTAAAAATTTTCCTCCATGGCGTGACCCGGGACAAAGATTCCTGTGTCTATAGATGAAAGGCAAAAAACAAAAAAGCCAAAAGCCAAAGGAGGAAAAAAAGATGAAGAGATTAACCAGAACCGCACTCGTATTTGCAACCGCACTTGTTCTTGCTCTTTCCGTGATGAGCCTCACGGTCATGAAGGCAAACGCCGGAAGACCTGCCGGTGAGGAGACCACGCAGGAGATCCTCGGAGGCTTTACCCCGGCCGAGGACGGCGAGCTCACCGAGGAGCTGAAAGAGATTTTCGATAAAGCCACGGAGGGACTGGTTGGCGTCAGCTACAAGCCGATCAAGCTGCTCGAGACCCAGCTCGTCTCCGGCATGAACTACAAGTTCCTGGCTGAGAGCCAGGTGGTCGCACCCGGCGCAGAGGCAAAGCAGGCCGTCGTTACCGTATACCGGAGCCTGAGCGGCGAGGTCAGCATCCTCGACATCACCAACGCAATGTAAGAGATGACAGCGGGGACGGTTGAGATGACAGCGGGGACGATTCTCAGTGTCACCCTCGGGTGACACT
>CAMOGO010000117.1 GCA_946614075.1 uncultured Lachnospiraceae bacterium
TACATCGACGAGGAGTACCTTTCCGCCTATGACGCGCTGGAGATCGACTCCCGGATCCGCTTCCAGGAGCCGTTTGCCGAGCCGAAAACCTGTGTCTGCCCTTATCCGATCACGGAGGATGAGGATGTGACGGAGGAGACGTATCTGTCGGTAGCGAGCGTCGTGGGAGACGATCTGGACCCTGTCCTTTATCAGGCCTTCCCGATCCTGGAATATGCTCTTCTGAACGCGCCCGGCGCCCCGCTCAAGCAGGCATTGCTTGACGCAGGACTTGGCACGGATATTTTCGGCGGCTATTCGAGCGGCATCCTGCAGCCGTATTTCAGCGTCACGGCAAAGGGAGCGGAAGCAGGCCGTATGGATGAGTTCTGCCAGGTCGTGCACGATACGCTGACGGAGCTGGCGGAAAAAGGGATCCACAGAAAGACCCTGAAGGCAGCTCTGAACTTCTACGAGTTCAAGATCCGCGAGGCGGACTTCGGCTCCTATCCGAGGGGACTGATGCTGGGCCTGCAGTGCTTTGACAGCTGGCTCTACAGCGATGAGGACCCGCTCATGCACCTGAAGTATGAGACGACCTTCGAATGGCTGAAGGAGAACTACGACAAGGGATACTTTGAGTCCCTGATCCGTGATTACCTGCTGGACAATCCGCACACCCTCCGGCTGACCCTGCTGCCTGAGCCGGGTCTGATGCAGAAAAAGGAACAGGCGCTGGCGGAGCAGCTCGCCGCGCTGAAGGCTTCCTGGACGACAGAGCAGGTGAACGCCGTGGTAGAGGAGACGAAGGCTCTGAAGAAGTACCAGAGCGAGCCGAGCCCGAAGGAGGATCTGGAGAAAATCCCGATGTTAACGCGGGAGGATATCGACCCGAAGGCGCCGAAGCTCATCCTCAAGGAGAGAGAATGCGCCGGACGCAAAGTCCTGCACACGGATATTTTCACCTCCGGCATCGGCTACCTCAAGGTGCTTTTTGACCTGCGGGAGGCTTCCTTTGAGGATCTTCCGTACCTGGGGCTTTTGAAGTCGATCCTGGGCCTTCTGAACACCGAGCATTACACCTACCAGGATCTGAACAATGAGATCCTGATCCACAGCGGCGGCATCTACACGAAGACGTCGAACTACCAGGATATGCGGGATGGGAAGCAGTTTACCGCGGCCTTTGAGTACACGGCGAAGGTCTTTTACGAGGAGCTGCCCTTTGCCTTCTCCATGATCGAGGAGATGGCCCTGCACACCCTGTTCTCCGATGACAAGCGTCTGCAGGAGGTCATCGGTGAGCTTTGTTCCCGGGTCCAGGCACGGCTGATGGGCGCCGGCCATACGGCCGCGGTGCTGCGCGCAAGCTCCTACACCAGTGCGGCTGCGCTGTTTGCGGAGGAGACGGGCAACATCGATTACTACCGTTTCCTGTCGGATGTGCTGGATCACTTTGACGAGCGCAAGGAAGAGCTGAAGGCCAGATGCGCGGCGCTTGCGAAGAAGTTCTTCACCCGGGACAATATGCTGGTCCACTTCATCGGCGACGAGGAGGGATACCAGCTCTTTGCCAAGGCCTTTGAGAACTTTGTCCAGACGATGCCTGCGATGGCGGCGGAGGACCTGGAGGCGGCAGCAGCAGACGGCAGAGAGTACTTCACGGGAGAGAATCTGGAGAAATACCCGCTGGAGAAGAAGCAGGAAGCCTTCCGGACCTCCTCCGGCGTATCCTACGTCTGCCGTACAGGAAACTATGCCAACGCAGGGCTGCCGTACACCGGGACGCTCCGGATCGCCAAGAACATCCTGAACAATGAGTACATGTGGCAGGAGATCCGCGTCAAGGGCGGAGCCTACGGCTGCATGTCGAGCTTCGGCCGCGGCGGCGACAGCTACCTGGTTTCCTACCGCGACCCGAACGTGGATGCGACCTTTGACATTTACGATCGGATCCCGGCTTACTTTGCCGATTTCGACGGCGACGAGCGTGAGATCACGAAGTTTATCATCGGCAGCATCAGCGAGCTCGACACCCCGCTGACCCCGAGCATGAAGGGAGCCAAGGCACTCTCGGCCTGGCTGACGCATGTGGACGACGAGATGATCCAGAAGGACCGCGACGAGGTGCTGGGCACCGACCTGGCAGCAATCCGGGCACTGGCACCGTACATGCAGGCTGTGCTGGATTCCGACTGCCTCTGCGTCATCGGCAATGAGACAAAGATCAGCGAGTGCAAGGACCGCTTCAAGACGGTCGCGCCTTTATTTGGCTGATCCGGAAGTGAAGTAAACCGAGCAGGAGGAGGACAGGCCTTCTCCTGCTCGCCGCGCCGGCCGCCCGCAAGGGAAGCCGGCTCCTATGGATGGAGAATGAATGGATAAAGAATTTAAATCCGGCTTTGTCGCCCTCATCGGGCGTCCGAATGTCGGAAAATCAACCCTGATGAACCGGCTGATCGGGCAGAAGATCGCGATCATGTCCGACAAACCGCAGACGACCCGCAACAAAATCCAGACGGTCTACACCGACGAGCGCGGGCAGATCATTTTTCTCGACACGCCCGGAATCCACAAGGCCCGGAACAAGCTGGGAGAGTACATGGTCAATGTGGCGGAGCGCACCCTGCGCGAGGTGGATGTGGTGCTGTGGCTCGTCGAGCCTACGGACTACATCGGAGCCGGAGAGCAGGCGATCGCGGAGAAATGCCGCGAGGTGAGCACTCCGGTCATCCTGGTCATGAACAAGGTCGACACCGTCTCCAAGGAGGCGCTTCTGCCCTTTATCGACAAGTACCGTAAGCTCATGGACTTTGCCGAGATCGTGCCGGTTTCCGCCCTGAAGGGGACCAACACCGATACGCTCTTAAAGCTCCTTTTCGACCGGATGCCGGTGGGCCCTCAGTACTACGATGAGGACACCGTGACGGACCAGCCGATGCGCCAGATCGCCGCAGAGCTGATCCGCGAGCAGGCCCTGAAGTGCCTGTCCGATGAGATCCCTCACGGGATCGCGGTGACGATCGAGCAGATGAAGGAGCGCAGGGACGGCATGTTTGACATCGAGGCGACCATCATCTGCGAGAAGGATTCCCATAAGGGCATCATTATCGGCAAGGGAGGCGCCATGCTGAAAAAGATCGGCATGGGGGCCCGCCATGAGATCGAGGGTCTGATGGATGCCAGGGTGAATTTGAAAATCTGGGTCAAGGTCCGCAAGGAATGGCGGGACAACGAGCTTTACATGAAGAACTACGGGTACGATCCGAAGAATTATGAATGATATTTCTGTGAGAGGGATCGTCCTTTCGACGATGCCGATCGGGGAATACGACAGGCGGGTTGAGGTGCTGACCATGGAGCGCGGCAAGATCAGCTTTTTCGCCAGAGGGGCGAGGAGGCAGGAAAATGCCGTCGGAGCCGCCTGCCGTCCCTTTGCGACCGGCGTGTTTACCCTGATCGAGGGACGGAATTCCTATACGCTTAGGGAAGTAAAAATCCAGAATTATTTTGAAAACCTGCAAAAAGACATGGATGCCGTTTATTTTGGATACTATTTCCTTGAATTTTCAGCGTATTATACGAGAGAAGGGGGCGACGAGAGGCAGGTTGTCGAGCTTCTGTACGCGGCGCTTTCGGCGCTGACGCGCAGCACGCTGCCCAATGACCTGGTGCAGATCGTCTTCGAAGCAAAGCTCATGATGATGAACGGGGATTTTGACGACCCGTCCGGCCGGCTGTCCGACACGGCAGCCTATACGCTGGAGTTCATCCTGAATACACCGCCGGGAAAGCTTTTCACCTTTGTCCTGTCGGAGGAAGCCAAGCAGGAGTTAAAGCATGTCGTGGACTTCATGAAGCAGCGCTATATCCGGAAGGAGTTTGCTTCTTTGCGGATTCTGGAGGATATGAAGGCTTTACTCACCCCTTTACAAGAAGAAAAAGATCAGGTAAAATAATTCAGTTTACGAGAACGCCTTAAGAGTGCATATACACTTTTATGCAGGCCTTTCGTTTACCGAGGAAAGGACGGATCATGACCGGATTGAAACGCCTATTTGCAGCAGCCTTGCTTGTCATCTGTGTGGTTTTCACAGGTGGCTGCGGGATGGTAGAGGATGTCCTGATGGATATTCTCCCGGCCAAGGAGAAAACAGATGTTTTTGATCCGACGGTGAGCGGGATCTATGTGAGAGAGGATTCGAGCGTCGTGAGCGCCGAGTTTTCCCGGTTTGCCGAGGACTACTACGATCTGGAGGAGCTGAAGGGCTACGTTGAGGAGGCGGTTGCCGCATTCAATGAGGAGCTGGGAGCGGAGGCAGCGGCCTACGAGCCGGCTGCGCCTGCAGACAGCACCGAGGAGGTCGTCCGGACGCTTCCCGCGAGCATCGAGTCGCTTACGATGCGCGGAAAATACGCCTATCTGCGGATGGGCTACCGCGATACGGATTCCTACATCAGCTTCCAGGCGATGTACGACGGACCGGTCACGAGACTGACCAACCGGACGGTGGAGGAGGCGATGGCCGCTTCCGTAAGTCTGACGGACAGCTTCGTCGACCTGGAGGGCGAGGCGGTTTCCGGCTCGACCCTGACGCGCCATAAGGGCTGGTACATCCTGACGATGAGCGTCTCCGCGGATCTGAAGGAGGCTTACCCGGTGCAGATCCAGGGCGAGATCAAGTATGTCAGCGTCAATGCAGTATCCGTCACAGAGACCAGCGCAGCGGCCAGACCCGGTGAAACGATCACGGTGATTTACCGCTAAACAATATACGAACCAAAGAGAGGACAAAACACACTATGGAAAAAACGATGGAAAAGATTATCGCCCTGGCAAAGTCCAGAGGCTTTGTGTACCCGGGCTCCGAGATCTACGGCGGTCTTGCCAATACCTGGGATTACGGCAACCTTGGCGTAGAGTTCAAGAATAACGTCAAGAAGGCCTGGTGGCTGAAGTTCGTCCAGGAGAATCCCTACAATGTCGGCGTAGACTGCGCCATCCTGATGAACCCTCAGACCTGGGTTGCTTCCGGACATCTGGGCAGCTTTTCCGACCCGCTGATGGACTGCCGTGAATGCCACGAGCGTTTCCGCGCGGACAAGCTGATCGAG
>CAMOGO010000118.1 GCA_946614075.1 uncultured Lachnospiraceae bacterium
AATAAATACCCTGTCCGGATTGGCATCTGGCAGGACGGAAGAGGAAAATAAAAGATGTCTCTTCAGATTGAGCATGTCAACTACATATATAATGAAGGCACGCCGATGGAGGTCTACGCCTTAAAGGACATAAGCTTCGAGCTGCACGACGGGGAGTTTGCCGCGCTGATCGGGCATACCGGTTCCGGGAAATCGACCCTCACGCAGCTGATGAATGGACTCCTCACGGCGAATTCCGGTACGATCCGCTTTGACGGCCGGGATATCCATGAGCCTGGCTTTGCCTTAAAGGATCTGCGCCGGCAGGTAGGGCTGGTATTCCAGTATCCGGAGCATCAGCTGTTTGAGGTGGATGTCATCACCGATGTCATGTTTGGACCTAAAAATCTGGGACTTTCTCCGGAGGAGGCACGTGAGCGTGCCAAGGAGGCCTTGGCCCTGGTCGGGATGGGGGAGGAGATCTATGAGAAATCTCCTTTCGATCTGTCCGGCGGGCAGAAAAGGCGTGTCGCGATCGCAGGTGTGCTCGCGATGAAGCCTAAGGTGATCATCCTCGATGAGCCGACGGCAGGCCTTGACCCGAAGGGGCGGGATGAGATCCTGGACGAGCTCGACCGGCTGAATAAAGAGCAGAATCTGACAATCCTGCTCGTATCTCACAGCATGGAGGATGTTGCGGAGCATGCGAGCCGTCTTCTGGTGCTGAGCCAGGGAGAGCTGCTATTCGACGCCCCGCCCAAGGAGGTATTCCGTCACGTGGAGGAGCTGGAGGCTGTCGGGCTCTCTGTCCCGCAGGTGTCCTATATCGTGCGCGAATGTAAAAAGCGCGGCATCGATCTGGGGGAAGATATTACGACCGTCCAGGAGGCGCGAGATGCGATCCTTAAGCTGTGGGCGGAGAAGACGAAGAGATGATATGAATGGCGGTATTGCCCTTAATGGGTGGTATCTGATATCCGGATAATCCGATCATACGGAGGATCTGTTAAGAGGAGATAGATACGTAACAACATGATCAGAGATATTACGATTGGACAATATTATCCGACCGGCTCGGTGATCCACCAGCTGGATCCGCGCGTAAAGCTCATGGGAACCTTGATCTACATCGTTTCCCTTTTCTTAAGCTCGACCGTGCCCGGGTACCTGATTGCCGTGATTTTTCTCAGTGCGGTGATCCGGCTGTCGAGGGTACCGTTCCTTTATATTGTACGAGGCCTTCGGACGGTCGTGGTTCTGCTGCTTTTCAGCGTCGCACTGAATATCTTTTTTACGACAGGCGACCACGTGCTGATACAGATCGGTATCGTCCGGATCACGACGGAGGGACTGATCCGTGCGGCCCAGATGGGCGTTCGACTGATTTTCCTCATCCTGGGCTCCTCGATGATGACCTTTACGACCACGCCTAATCAGCTGACCGATGGCCTGGAGACCGGCCTCGGCTTCCTGAAGAAGCTTCACGTGCCGATCCACGAGATCGCCATGATGATGTCGATTGCGCTGCGTTTTATCCCGATCCTGGTCGAGGAGACGGACAAGATCATGAAGGCTCAGATGGCCCGCGGCGCTGATTTTGAAAGCGGAAAGCTCTTAGAGCGGGCGAAGGCCATGATTCCGATCCTGGTGCCTTTGTTTATCTCGGCGTTCCGCCGGGCGACCGACCTCGCGATGGCGATGGAAGCCAGATGCTATCACGGCGGTGAGGGCCGGACGCGGATGAAGCCGCTGCAGTACACGACAAACGACTACATCGCTTATGGGATCCTGGCGGTCTATCTGGTCCTGATGATCCTGTCACGGCGGTTTGGATAAAGAGGAATAAGCAATTCCTCGAATGGAGATAGAAACCCGAGTATGAAACGAGTCAAACTGACCCTGGCTTATGACGGGACAAATTACTGTGGGTGGCAGTGGCAGCCCAACGGCCTGACGATCGAGCAGGTGCTCAATGAGACGCTGTCCGCTCTGCTCAAGGAGGATATCCATGTGATCGGCGCAAGCCGCACGGATTCCGGCGTCCACGCGTGGGCTAATATCTGTGTCTTTGACACCGAGGCGCGGATCCCTGCGGAAAAGATCGCTCTGGCCCTGAACCAGAAGCTTCCGCCGGACATCGCTGCCCAGAAGACAGAGGAGGTGCCTTTAGACTGGCATCCCAGAAAGCGGAACAGCATCAAAACCTACGAATACCGCATCCTGAACCGGACGATGCCCTTCCCGGCCGAGCGCCTGACTTCCTATTTTGTCTACTATCCGCTGGACGTGGAGAAGATGAAGAAGGCAGCACAGTGCCTCATCGGCGAGCATGATTTCGTCAGCTTCTGCTCGGTCAATACGAGCGCCGAGGAGACGATCCGGTCGATCTACGAGGCATCCGTCACAAAGGAAGGCGATATCATCACGATCCGCCTTTCCGGCAGCGGCTTTCTGACCCACATGGTCCGCATCATCGCCGGCACGCTGGTCAAGATCGGTCTGGGTATCTTCCCTCCGGAGAAGCTCCTGGAGATGATGAAGGCCCGCACCCGCTACGCCTCCGGGCCCAAAGCACCGGCCTGCGGCCTGACCCTGATCTCGATCGAGGAGGTCTTTGGCCTCGAGCCGGTCGATATCGTGACGAACGACGAGTGGGACTACAGCGTCTACCAGGACCGCATCGCGAGCGATGGCAAAGCATTTATCCAGATCCGCCGCTGTTTTCCGCAGGATTTCGAGCGGCATGTCATCCGTCTCGTGAAGCATGCCTATCAAAATCAGGCAAAGGAAGTTTTCGTCTGCGGACCGGCCTCCTGCCGGACCGCGGAGGAGATGGCGGCAGAGATGGCGGAAGAGAAGGCAGGAGCGTCAGCGTTTGCAGATATTCCCCGGCTTCAGGCCGGCGACAGATATGGGGATTATGAGATCCGAACAGCGGATGACGGGGAAGTCTACCCGTGCGAGGGCAGATGGTACCAGGCCGTGGATCTGATCCGGGAAGCAAGACAGCAGTAGGCTGGACAGCATTTATCGGATATATTCCGGTGAAGAAATGCATTGGAAGAAGAGTATTGAATGAAGGTCCGGAGCTAGAACAGGAGGCTTGTATATGGGACACTTGGCAGCACTTTTAACGATTATTTTCTGGAGTACGACCTACGCGTCGACCGTCATCCTCCTCGAGTCCTTCGAACCGATCGAGATCCTCTTTCTGCGCTTTTTGGTGGCCTTTCTGATCCTGGAGGTCATCTACCCGAAGCGCATGAAAAAGCTGGAGCTGAAGCAGGAGCTCCTTTTTGTCCTGGCGGGACTGGCCGGTATCTGCATCTACTACATGTGCCAGAACGTGGCATTGACCTACACCCAGTCAACGAACGTTGGCGTGGAAATCGCAGTAGCCCCTCTGTTTACGGCGTTGATCGCCAGCTTCCTCCTGAAGGAGGAAAAAAAGCCAAGCCGAGGCTTTGCGATCGGAGCGGTTTTCGCCCTCGCCGGCGTAGCCATGCTGACCTTCAGCGGTCAGGAACTGCAGCTGAACCCAATAGGCGACCTGCTCGGCATCCTCGCGGCAGTAGCCTGGGCCGTCTACTCCACGATCACCAACCGCATCAGCAAGCTGGGGTTCCACGTCATCCAGACGACCAGACGCATCTTTTTCTGGGGTCTTATCTGGCTGATCCCTATGACGATCGTATTCCCGATCCACATGACAGCCGCCGAGATTTTTGCCCCGGTCAATCTGTTTAACACGCTCTACCTCGGCGCCGGCGCCTCCGCCGTCTGCTTTGTGACCTGGAACTACGCCGTCAGCAAGCTCGGCCCCACGACGACCAGCACCTACATTTTCGTAGGACCAATCATCACGATCATCACGGGTGTGCTCATCCTCGGCGAGAAGCTTACCCTTTCATCTGTCCTCGGCTCCGGCCTGATCCTCATCGGCATGTACCTGTGTCAGAGAAAAGAGAAGCAGCCATCGGAAGAGACAAACACGGATGCAAGCATTTAAGCTGAAAAAGTGAAGATTGCGCTTGACAGCCCAACATCACCCGACTATAATAAAAAAGCTGTGACACCGGAAGGTGTCTTATCTTGATGTAAAATGTGAAGCCAAAGCCCCGGTAACCACATTTTTATCATATAGAAGCACATGATTAAAACAGGAGGTTTCACCAATGAATAATACATTCATGGCAAGTCCGGCCACCATCGAGAGAAAGTGGTATGTCATCGACGCGGACGGTTGCACGTTAGGACGTTTGGCAACAGAAGTAGCTAGCATTTTAAGAGGCAAGAAGAAACCGATCTTCACTCCTCATGTCGACTGCGGCGATTATGTTATCGTAATCAATGCTGATAAGATCAAAGTTACCGGCAAGAAGCTTGACCAGAAGATTTACTATCGTCACTCCGATTATGTCGGCGGTATGAAGACCGTTACCTTAAAGGAGAAGCTTGCCAAGAAGCCTGAGAGCGTTATCGAGCTCGCAGTCAAGGGTATGCTTCCGAAGGGAGCACTTGGAAACGAGATGTTCTCCAAGCTCCATGTCTATGCAGGAGCAGAGCATCCGCACGCAGCACAGAAGCCTGAGTGCTACAAATTTTAAGGTAAGGAGGTAAGTTCAAGTGGCAGCAAATGCAAAGTACTACGGTACAGGAAGAAGAAAGAAATCCATCGCGAGAGTATATCTGGTACCCGGCAAGGGCGAGATTACGATCAATAAGAGAAATATCGACGAGTATTTCGGTCTTGAGACCCTGAAGCTCGTTGTCCGTCAGCCGCTGGTAGCGACCGACAATACCGACAAGTTTGATGTCATCGTCAACGTACGCGGCGGCGGCTTCACCGGTCAGGCCGGTGCGATCCGTCACGGTATCGCAAGAGCCCTCCTGGAGGTAGACGCTGATTATCGTACCACCCTGAAGACCGCTGGTTTCCTGACCCGTGATCCTCGTATGAAAGAGCGTAAGAAGTACGGCCTCAAGGCTGCACGTCGTGCTCCTCAGTTCTCGAAGCGTTAATCGAGACCAAGAGACATGCAAAAAACCCTGGAAATTC
>CAMOGO010000119.1 GCA_946614075.1 uncultured Lachnospiraceae bacterium
GTGACGAATGCCCAGCCGAAGATTGCCAACTATCATTTTACGACCTTAAATCCGAACCTCGGTGTGGTCGACTTAGGAGACGGCTCCGGCTTTGTCATCGCTGACATTCCCGGACTGATCGAGGGAGCAGCCGATGGCGTCGGCCTTGGCCACGATTTCCTGCAGCATATCGAGCGCACGAGAGTCCTGATCCATGTCCTGGACGGTGCTTCCGTGGAGGGAAGAGATCCCATCGCAGACTACTATGCGATCAATAAGGAGCTCGAGGCTTACAACCCGGACCTGCTTAATCGCCCCCAGTTCATCGCGGCCAATAAGATGGACGCGGTCTACGAGGGCGGTGAGGATCCGTTAAAGGCCATCCGCGAGGAGTTTGAGCCGAAGGGCATTCCGGTATTCGGGATCTCCGCCGTGAGCGGCAAGGGCTGCAAAGAGCTGATGTTTGCCGTCAAGGAAAAGCTTGACAGCATGCCGGTGAAGAACATTGTCTACGAGACTGAGTTTGACCCGCTGGAGATGCTGGCCGTGGAGGATCTGCCGTTTACGGTAGAGATCGACAGCGACGGAAAATACGTCGTCGAGGGCCCTCGGATCGAGAAGATGCTCGGCTACACGAATCTGGAGTCCGAGAAGGGCTTCCGTTTCTTCCAGAATTTCCTGAAGACCTCCGGCATTCTCACCGCACTGGAGGAAAAGGGCATCGAGGACGGCGACACCGTCAAGATGTACTCGCTGGAGTTTGACTATTACAAATAAACGCAGGCGATCGGCAACAGATCGTTTTGCGATTACCATGAAAGAATAAAGGGAAACACATCTCGATGAAAGAATTGAATAGTAGACAGAGAGCCTATTTAAAGGGCCTTGCCATGACGATGGATCCGATTTTCCAGCTGGGAAAGTCGAGCATCACACCGGAATTTACCCAGGCGATCGATGAGGCTCTGGAGGCCCGGGAGCTGATCAAGATCAATGTTCTGAAAAACTGCTTATACGAGCCACGTGAGCTGGCTGAGGTCCTGGCGGACCGCACCCGGTCCCTGGTCGTGCAGGTAATCGGCCGCAAGATCGTCCTTTACCGGGAGGCTTCCGAGAAGCCTACGATCGTGCTGCCCAAATGAGTCAACGGGGACTGAGTCGACGGGGACGGCGAAGACAGAGAATCGTCCTCTGTCTTCGGTCCCCTGTCTTTTTGAAGGAGGAACGTCTATGAGAATCGGGTTATTGGGCGGAAGCTTCGATCCGATCCATAATGCGCATCTGAAATTAGGAAAAGCAGCGCTCGCAGGGCTCTCCTTGGATGAGGTCTGGTTTATTCCGACCGCGCATTCCTATCACAAGGGCAGAGCGCTGATCCCTGCCGAGGATCGTGTCGCCATGATCGAGGCAGCCATTGCCTGCGAGCCGTGCTTTAAGATGTGCGATATCGATCTGCAGCGCGGAGGAAATACCTATACGGCAGACACATTAAGAGATCTGCATTCACAGTATCCGGAGGACACCTTTGTATTCCTTCAGGGGACCGATTCCTTCATCACCATGGAGTACTGGAAAGAGCCTGAGGTCATTTTTGCACTGGCTGAGATCGGCGTTGCCCTTCGTCCCGGGAGTGAGGAAGGACTGGAGGGTGTGATCGGACGACTGAAGGAGAAATATGATGCCCACATATTGCTTCTGCCGATGGAGGAGGAAGACATCTCCTCGAGTGATGTCCGGAAAAAGGTACTGGATGGCGAGCCCATTTCAGACTATGTCCCGGCTGGGGTGGAGCGCTATATCCGCGAGCATGAGCTGTACACAACAGCGGTGACACCGATGGCTTTTTCGGAAGTCAAAGAGAAGCTGGAGGGCATACTGCCCCCAAAACGGTATCGCCACACCCTTGGTGTGGCGGACACGGCAAAGAAACTCGCTGAACGTTACGGGGCAAACGTGGAGCATGCCTACCTGGCGGGCCTTCTGCACGACTGTGCGAAGTGCTACCGGGATGAGGATCTCCTGAAGCTGTCCCACATGGCACCATTGCCGGTCACAGAGGCGGAGGAGAGATCTCCGCATCTGCTTCACGCCAAGCTCGGCGCGTATTACGCCAGGGAGCGCTACGGCGTCGAGGATGAAAATATCCTGAACGCGATCCGCTATCACACGACAGGAAGGCCACAGATGAGCCTTCTGGAGAAGATTATTTTCACCGCGGACTACATCGAGCCTACCCGCGACAGGGCTCCTCATCTGGATCTACTGCGCCAGGAGGCCTATGAGAATCTGGACCTTTGCGTGACACATATCCTGGGTGATACACTGGACTATTTAAAAACAACAGGGAATCCCATTGACCCCGCGACCGAAAATACGTATAGTTATTATGTAAGCCTGACCGGTGCAATGCACCTTTAGGTGAACGTAATAATGAAAAGGAGGGTGAAACATGAGTCAGTCAGCTGATATGATGAAGATTGCCTACAAGGCACTCGAAGAGAAAAAGGGCGTTGATATCTCGGTTATTGATATTTCCGAGGTTACGATCCTGGCTGATTATTTCCTCATTGCGCACGGCGAGAATATCAATCAGGTTCAGGCCATGGCGGATGAAGTGCAGGAGAAGCTGGAGAGAGCCGGTTATCCCTGCCGTCAGGTAGAGGGATACCTGAGTGGAAACTGGATTCTGCTGGACTTTGGCGATATCGTTGTCCATATTTTCTCACGCGAGGAGAGACGCTTCTACGATCTGGACCGTATCTGGAGAGACGGAAAGATGGTCAACGCGAAGCAGCTGATCGCAGAAGAGGAAAAGGCAGCCGGTGAGAGCGCTGAATAAATAAAGGAGCGTGTATCATGCAGGTTTCCAGTCGATTTACCATAGCTTTGCATATGCTGACCTGCATTGGGACCTTCTCCGATGAGTATCAGGTTTCGAGCGAATTTATGGCATCGAGCGTGAATGTCAATCCGGTCGTGATCCGCCGGATCCTGGGCCAGCTGAAAAAAGCCGGTATGGTGACAGTCACCAGAGGCGGACAGGGCAGGGCAGAGTTTGCGGCAGATCCTGATGAGATCACTTTGCTGGATGTCTTCCGGGCGGTAGAGAGTCTCGATGACGATATGCTCTTTCATTTTCACGAGGATCCGAGCGATAGCTGTCCGGTAGGGCGGAACATCCATACGATCCTGGATACCCGTCTTTACACCGTGCAGAAAGCGATGGAGGACTCCCTCGAGTCAATGACGGTCGGTGACCTGATCGCCGACGCACAGGACTGCATACTGCAGGAAGCACTGAAGCGGTTTGGTCAATAAAATAATAGGAATATGAGACAGGCGTGGCTGAAAACGGTCACGCCTTCTTTTTTTCAAATGGCGCCAAAGGTACTTACAGCAAAGGACGACCAGCGTGATGGCCAATAGTCAGCAAGCTGGCAGCGCCATAGTTTGAATATGTAATAGCAATAATTACATTCAATGAAACAATGATAGATACATACCTTCTCATATAGAATATCTGTTATTACAAACAACAATTCCTGCTCGCAGCGTCGATCTTTCGTTTCCGTAAGGCAACCATGTGCATAAAAAAGCCTGCCCGGGATTAGCCGGACAGGCTTGAAAATCATACATATAGAAGATAAGTCAGACATCAGGCAATGTGTGTGCGCATGAGGGCGATGACGCGGCCTAGGATCTGGACATCGGGGACGATGATCGGATCCATGCTGGAGTTCTCGGGCTGGAGACGGATGTGATCCTTCTCGCGGTAGAAGCGCTTCACAGTCGCGGAGTCGTCGATCAGAGCGACGACAACCTCACCGTTTCGTGCAGTGGAGGTCTGTTCGCAGATGACCAGATCGCCGTCCAGGATGCCCATCTCGATCATGCTGGAGCCCTTGACATGCAGACAGAAGGTCTGAGCGTTCGGAAGTTGGTCGGCAGGGATCGGGATATAGTCCTCAATATTCTGCTCCGCGAGGATCGGAGCACCGGCGGTGACTGTGCCGATCAGGGGAACGGACACCATGTCGCGTCTGGCGGGGATGAAGTCCTCATCGATGATCTCTATCGCGCGGGGCTTGGAAGGATCGCGGCGGATGTAGCCGTTCTTCTCCAGGGTCTCCAGATGAGAATGGACAGAGGAGGTTGACTTTAGGTTGACCGCCTCACAGATCTCACGTACTGCCGGCGGATAGCCCTTCTTTAATGTGCATTCCTTGATGTATGCCAGAATTTCCTCTTGTTTCTTGCTGATCTTACCCTTTGCCATGGCTGACCGGTCCTTTCATCCATTGTAGCGCACCACGGGAGTGCACTCTCCTCATATTTTTCTTATAACGTATCATACCACAGGATTGCATGGAATTGCAAGAGAAATCGAACAGATATTCCGAACAAATATTCCGAACAAATATTCGAATCTCTTCTTGACAAACACCTGTTCGCTTGCTATAATGAACACACATTCGAACAGACGTTCAGAAAGAGGGAGGTACCGGGATGTACGCAAAGAGATCTGTCTATGAAAATGAATACAGAAGCCATACTGCCGGCAGCCGCAGGGCAGGCAGGAGCGCAGGAGTCAAGGGCGCCATGGATCGCCGTATAGCTGCCCGCAGACAGCCTCACGCAGGCCATCGGTTTATCATGACCTTCCTTGTTCTGTGTCTGATCATCGTCTGCAGCACGAGTGTTCTGGCGATTGCCCGTTCCTCTGAGACGGCACAGCCTGAGAGATGCTATACCTCCGTCACGATCCGCCAGGGAGATACGCTTTCCGACATTGAGGCCCTTTACAATGACCGCAGCGTAATGTCCCCGGATGCCTATATCCGTGAGCTGAAGTCCATGAACCACATGACCGGCAATACGATCCACGCAGGGAAGAAGCTCATGATTTTGTACTACAGATAAGCTTGCCACCACCTACACTATATTCCACATACGAAACGGACAAGGACAGCCATACCACCGGCTGTCCTTGTTCGTTAGAAGTAAATCGAG
>CAMOGO010000120.1 GCA_946614075.1 uncultured Lachnospiraceae bacterium
CTCCGAAGGCGTCGAACCCAGACATTCGATGAGATCCAGCAGCGTGATGACGGAAGGCGCGACAAGGCCGTTTTCCAGCTGGGAAATATAGCCCTTGGTCACCTCTGTACGGTCTGCCAGCTCCTGTTGGGTGAGACCCTTCTGATAGCGCAGATTCCGGATCTTGGATCCGATCTGTTTGTTGATGTTTTCCGCTTCCATTTATACCCCCACTTTAGCGCCTTAGCACGTATTTCTCAATTCTAAACTTTTAATCAGTTTTTGCTAAACCGGCGCATCGGAGTCATTATACTATTAATAAACTTGATGTCAAGTGATTCTTTACAATGTTGAGCGCCATTTTTCAAGGTATCTGACAGGAGTGATGCCAGAACATCTATGCCAAAGATGTCGAGGCTGCGATGCCAGGGTACCTCGTGATGCTTAAAGGTTCGACGGCAAGTACTGCTAATGCTCAAAAAAATATTAAAAACAAAAGCCAGAATTCCAACTGACGCTCAGACAATGGGAATTCTGGCTCTTAACATATTTTTTTCTCGCAAAAAGGAAATCAATTTTTCTCGTATGCGAGGCGCATGCGGAAGATTTTCTTATCTTCCTGAGTTAGGCCTACGAGGTAATATTCATTATTTTCCTGGCCCCAGTGGATCTGGAGGGTGGTACCGAGGGGGGCTTCGCTGCTGTACTCGGTCTGGATGGTGAGGAGTCTGGCGCCGACGGCGGGGGCCGGGATGCAGTCCTCGGCGAGGTCAAAGTAGCGGGTGTTGTTCATGTGACCGTTTAAGTCCACGTAGCTGTAGGGGACCCGGAAGGGAACCGTTTCTGTCGTGAGCAGGGCGCGGGGAGGGCTTGGGAGGGTGCACTCCTGCCCTGTTACGACGCCGTCGATGACGATCCCGGCGCTTTCGGGGAATACGACCTGCCTGGTTTCCTCATTGATCAGCATCCAAAGGGCGCTGGCCTCGACGAGCAGCTCTCCTGCCTCGTTTTCGATCCGGTAGTAGCGTGGGAAAAAGAGGTGCATCGTCTGGCCGGGCCAGGAGCGGATCACGATCTGCTCGTCGTACTCGGGCATGCGCAGGATATTGGCCCGCTGCATGCCTACGATCCAAAGGATGCCCTTGTCCAGTGTCTTATCCCGTCCCATGCCGAGGTCCTCGGTGTGCCGGATCGACGCCTCCTGCAGGAGGGTAAACAGATTTGACAGGCGCAGTCTCCGGTGCATGTCTACGTCCTGGCTGCGCAGCAGCAGTCTCCTCTCATAGATACTCATGGTAGTCGTACCCCTGCTTCCTATATCCTATGCCTTCGGGAGGCGGCTGTATACAGCATCCACAACCTCACCCAGGGTCTGCATCTTCTTCCACTGGCGCTCCGGGATCTTGATCCCAAACAAAGCCTCCAGCTTGCAGATGATCAGGATGAAGCCCATGGAATCAATGCCGGTATCCGTGTTTACTACGGTGTTCTCGTCAAATTCCTGCTCCGCCATATCCGGATAGCAGTCGTAAATGATCTTCCTGGTTTTTTCCAATACCTCTTCTCTTGTCATAGTGTACCTCTTATTTCTTGATCGGATGCTCTTAGGGAGCATCTATTATTTATAATATGCTCTTGCTTAAGAGCATTTATTCTCTTACTGTTTTCAGATCATCCATCTCATGATTTTCCCGGTCCTGGTCCTGGGAAGGGCATCCTTGCGGAACTCGACCCCGGAAAGCTGCTGAGAGCGCGGCCTTTTGGACGTGGCCGGGAGGAGGCGCTTCAGGATCTCCTTTTCTGCCTCATGGGAAGCCTCTGCCTCATGGGAAGCCTCTGCCTCATGGGCAGCCCCTGCTCCAAGGGAAGTCTCCTGCTCGCCGGATACCAGCACCAGAACGGGCTTTCCGCCCCGGAGGGTGACGGCCAGCTCACCGGTGCCAAGGAGACCCGCGATCTCCGCCTCGTACTCGGGCAGGAATATCTTGGTCCCGTCCGTCAGAACGAGGATATCCTTTTTCCTGCCTGTGATGTGCAGCTTCCCCTCCTCGTCAAAACGTCCGATGTCCCCGGTGTGAAGGACGCCATCCTGCAGGACCGCCGCTGTGTCCTCGGGCCGTTTGTAATAGCCCTGCATGAGGCAGGTCGGTGCCTGGATGAGGATCTCCCCGTCCTCTGCCAGCGTGATGGTGTCGTCGGGACAAATCTCCATCGCGCGCGGATCGCCTGTGACAGAGATTGCGACACCGGAGCTGGTCTCCGTGAGTCCATAGCCAAAGCTCACTCTCAGTCCGGCTGCACCGGCTGCGGCGAGCAGGGCATCCGGGCAGTCCCCCGCCCCGACCAGAACCAGCTGAAGTTCCGGATTAAAGCACCTGTGCTGCAGGAGAAATCCCAGCAGCATCGGTACCACGGACACCGCTGTCGGCCGGTAGTAGGTGCAGTCATCCAGGTAATGCCGCACGCCTCGGCCAAGAGCGACACAGGCACCGCAGCTTAAGCCCCAGAGAAGGCCGCACACAAAACCAAAGACGTGGCCAAGCGGAAGCAAACATAAAAGCGTATCCGAAGGCTTTAACGGCAGCATCTGCGAGCCATTCCACGCGCTCTGGCAAAGGCTGTGGTCCGTTAATACCACTGCTTTGGCCTGTTCGGTAGTCCCTGAGGTAAAGAAGAGAATTTTCCCCCTTCCGTCTGTCACACCCTGCGTCAGTGCAGGAGACAGCTCCTCGCAAAGTTCTTCTTCACCCCAAAGCCTGTCGACATCCGTATAGCGCATGAGCTCAATGAGAGTGCTCTCCGGCAGCATCGGGTCCAGCAGCACAATCTGCAGCCCGGCCAGACTTGCCGCGAAGATCTCCTCCACGCAGTCCAGGCTCCCGTCGGTCAGAATACCCAGGCACGTCCTCCCGCTCTCGCTCAGGTCAGCAGATCGTCTTTTTACATCCTCATAAAGCCGGCCAAAGCTTACCGTCTGCTCTTCATAACGCAGTGCAGGTGTGTCCGGTGTTTTTTTCGCCCACCAGGACAGCATATGTCCAAAACCATCAAAACGCAAAAACGATCCCTCCTTCCTGAACCTGTTTTAAATCATACCATAGGAATATCAGAATAGGAAGATTGCCAGGCGCAAAAAAGTTAACTTTTTTAATTAATTCTTGATGCAAAGTTTCTGGTTGTGTTGTATAATGATTCTGGCTGAGACGGCCAATCATTTTGACTATTTTTTTGGAGGTTTTTACCATGGACAAGAACATGCGTATCTGTATCGTCGGTGGTGGTCCCGCCGGTCTGTCTGCCGGAATGTATCTGGAGCAGAAGGGTTACACCAACTACACTATTCTAGAGCGTCTCGACCGCGTCGGCGGTAAGTGCTGGTCTCCTCATTACAATGGCCGCCGCTATGAGATGGGAGCCATCATGGGCGTTCCTTCCTACTACGCTGTCAATGATGTTGAGAAGTTCTGCGGCATTACGCACGATGGTCCGAAGCTGAACCGTAATTACAAGAATGCACAGGGCAAGGTTATCGAGCCTTTTGAGCCGAAGAAGAACATTTTCAAGATCCCGCGTCTCCTGAAGATGAAGAAGCAGATCAAGGCTTTCGGCGAGCTGCTTGAGACCAAGTACAAGGGCTACGATGTGAACGGCCACCGCGGTGTCGCAGAGGGACGTTACGACGGCTATGCTGTCACCCCGGGCCGCGAGAAGATCGAGGGTTCCAACCCGAATCTGAAGGATCTGGCTCTTCCGTTCAAGAAATTCTGTGAGCTCAATGGCGTCGAGCTTGTCCAGGACGTCTGGATCGGACCGTTTACTTCCTTTGGTTATGGCTACTTCGATGAGATCCCGGCTGCCTATGTTCTGAAGTATCTGGATTTCCAGACCTGCATGAACTTCGTCAAGATCAATCTGTGGACCTGGAAGGAAGGCACCCAGTATATCTGGGAGCAGCTGAATGCTCACCTGAAGAATCCGGCACGCCTGAACTCCACCATCGAGAAGGTCGAGCGTAAGGACGGCAAGGTTTTTGTCACGGTTAATGGCAAGGTTGAGGAGTATGACAAGATCATCGTCACTGCCCCGCTCTACATCCCGAATAAGCGCGACGACGGCCAGATCGGCATGGTCGACTATTTCGATGCCAGAGAGGACGAGAAGGCTCTCTTCTCCAAGATCGACTACGAGCGCTACGATGTACAGGCATTCACGACCGAGCCGGACAAGCATCCGGAGATCTCCTACTATGTCTTTGACAACATGGTTCCCGAGAAGCTTGGCCATCTGATGGTTTACTATCGCCGTTGGAGAGACACTGTCGATCAGGTTCTCACGACCTATGCGCTGCGCAAGCACAAAAACTCCGCTGAGATTCCTTATGACAAGTGCCGCAAGATGGTCCAGGATGATCTGGTCACCATGGGCAACCCGGCCAAGGAAATCATCAACGAGTGGTCTGTCTACTACTTCCCGCATGTATTCTCCGATGACTATGCAGCAGGCTGGTACGACAAGGTCGAGGCAATGCAGGGCAAGTACGATACCTACTATGCAGGTGAGATCATGGCCTTCGGCGATATGGACGAGACCGCTGAGTACTCCCGCGAGCTGGTTGATCGTTTCTTCTAATGTATTAACGTATGGAGGGCCGGACCTTTCCGGCCTTCCTTTTCTGAATAAGAGGATAAGCACATGAAGTTTTACAAAGACCATTACGATGTGGTCATCATCGGCGGCGCGCTTGCCGGCATGTCAGCCGGTCTGCAGCTGCAGGCCTGGGGCATCAAGGATGTGCTGATCCTGGAGAAGCATAACCTGCCCGGCGGCCTGGCGACCGATTTCGTCCGGAATGAGTTCGAGATCGAGGCCACGCTGCACGAGATGATGAGCATCGGTAAGCCTGGCAATCGTCTGAAGGTCGGCCAGTTTTTTGACGACATGGGTGTGAACATCGACTGGCTTCCGGTCCCGGAGGGCTATCGTGTCGTCCTGCCGAATTCCG
>CAMOGO010000121.1 GCA_946614075.1 uncultured Lachnospiraceae bacterium
TCCGCGATCCGGGCCGATAAAGCGTCACAGACCGCAGAGGAAAGAAGCCTGCGTGTGGCAAGAGCCTCTTTTCGCAAGGCGTCCTTACTTTTTCTTATGTCCATATTTCTCACCCAGGTTGATGATGGTGCCATCCGGCTCCTGAATGTCTATTTTATCGAGAGATGCGGTAAAATTCTTGCGGAAGTCTGCGAGAAACTGTTCTCTTAACACCTTCTGCTCTGCTTTCTCCGCGGTGGTAAGCCCGACGGTCTTGGATTTGCGGGCCAGGGCATTGATGCGGTCAAGTCCTTTCTGATCCATAGTATCTCCTTTTTCAGATATAGTGTCCTGTCAGGTACTCTGCCAGGTTAAAGTTTTCCTTTTTGTGGGCGACAAACCAGGTTCCCAGCTCCTCGCCGGACAGGACGCGGTAGATATTGCTCACGTCGTCGCCGCTTGTGATGACAAGGTCGGCGCCGGAATCCACCGCGAGACGGGCAGCCGTGATCTTGGCGCTCATGCCGCCGGTTCCGACCGTGCTGGTGGAATGGCTGGTCGCGCTGTGCTCGATCTCACCGTCGATATGATCCACCATAGGGATGAGGGAGGCGTCCGGGTCTACGGAAGGATCCGCGGTATAAAGTCCCTCAATGTCGGAAAGAAGGATGACAAGGTCGGCGTGGATCAGGGCTGCGACGATGGCAGACAGACGGTCATTGTCGCCGAACTCGATCTCATGCGTGGAGACGGTGTCGTTCTCATTGACGATCGGAATGACGCCCAGCTGGAACAGCTCCTCAAAGGTGTTGCAGGCATTGATGCGGCTCTCCTCTTTCATGACAGTGTCCTTTGTCAGCAGAAGCTGCGCGATGGACTGATTGTACTCGGCGAAGAGCTTCTGGTAGGTCATCATGAGGCGGGCCTGTCCGATAGCGGCCAGGGCCTGCTTTTCCGAGGTGGTCCCGGGACGGTTGGTAAAGCCGAGGGTCTGGCGGCCTACGGCGATGGCGCCGGAGGTGACCAGGACGATGTCCATGCCCTGGTTTCTCAGATCACAAAGGATCCGGGCGAGCTTTTCCACTTTGCCCAGGTTCAGATAGCCGGTAAATTTATGGGTCAGGGAGGAGGAGCCGATCTTGACGACGACTCGTTTCTTCCCGAAGAATTCACGTTTGCTCATGTTTTGTCTCTCCTTATCTGTCCTGATTAAGGCTCCTGGCCGTCTCCTCGGCAATGCGCATTCCGTCGATGGCAGCCGACATGATGCCGCCTGCGTAGCCGGCACCCTCTCCGCAAGGGTAAAGACCGCGGATGCTGCTCTGAAGGGTTTCATCCCGGGGGATGCGAATCGGTGAGGAGGTGCGGCTTTCGATGGCGGCGAGAATGGCATCGCTGGCGGCAAAGCCAGGCATTTTCCGGTCAAACTCCAGAATGCCCTCCTGTATGGCGCGGCTCAGGAATTCCGGCAGGACCTGCGTAAGATCTGCCCATTCATAAGCCCCTTTGATCTGGGGAGTCAGGTCTTCTCCTGTGTGGCGATGAAGGTCGTCGTTGGCTGCGAGGTAAAAATCACGCCAGCGCTCAATGGGAACGGCGCCATGTCCGGCTTCGTAGGCCTTCTCCTCCAGACGACGCTGGAAATGCATGCCGCGAAGCACGTCGGTCCCTTCAAAATCCTCCGGATTCACCGAGACGACGATGGCGCTGTTGCAATTGGCGCCGGCCCGGTCGTGATAGCTCATGCCGTTTACCACAAGACGCTTGGGCTCACTGGAGGCATTGACGACATAGCCGCCCGGACACATACAGAAGGAAAAGACTCCTCTTCCGTCCGACGCGCGGGCTGTCACCTTGTAATCCGCCGGGGGAAGGAATTCACTGGCGTCTCCATACTGCAGCCTGTTCAGCCAGTCTTGCGAATGCTGGATCCGGACCCCGACGGCAAAGGGCTTCGCCTCCATCGGTACGCCCTCCTGCAGCAGCTCGGTGAAGGTGTCCCGGGCACTGTGGCCGATGGCCAGGATGACGTGGTCGGACTTTAATGTGACCATTTCTTGGGAGCGCAGGTCCGTGTAAACGAGCCCCTCAATCCGGGAGTTCTTTACGAGCAGCTGGTCCATCCGGCAATGGGTCCGGATTTCACCGCCAAGCTCCTCGATTTTCCGATGCATGCCGGCGACGACGCCGCGAAGGCGGTCTGTCCCGATGTGAGGCTTGGCCAGATAAAGGATTTCCGGATCCGCCCCGAAATCCACAAAGGTCTGCAGCACGTAGTGTCCCCGGTGCTCCTTGTCCTTGATCAAGGTATTTAGCTTACCATCGGAAAAAGCACCGGCACCTCCCTCTCCGAAGGAAACATTGGTTTCCGGATCCAGGCTTTCCCCGTTCCAGAAGCCCTCGATGATCCGGGCTCTTTCTTCCACGGAGGCTCCCCGTTCGATCACGATCGGGGCAAAGCCGTGAAGGGCCAGAAGGTAAGCGGCAAAGAGGCCGCAGGGTCCAAGCCCGACGATGACGGGCCTTTGGGCATCTCCTTCTTTTTCACAGGGGAAGCGGTAGACGTCCTCCTCATAAGGCTCGACGTCCGCGTTTTTCCGGTTTTTCTTCAGAACCTCTTTTTCATTGGTGACCTCTACGGCCAATTCGTACACGAAAAGAAGGGCGTCCTTTTTCCGGGCGTCCATCGACTGCTTCAGAATACGGATCTGACGGATCTCCTCCGGTCTGATCCGGAGGCAGGAAGCGGCCTTTTTCTTCAGGTCCTCTTCCGAATGCCGTACCGACAGGCGGCACTGCCTGAGTTTTATCATATCATTCTCCTGTTGGCAAGGAATCTTTCGTTACTTTTGCGGAATGGCAGCTTAGCATTTCTCCGGCAGGATGGACCGGAAGGAATCGGTGAAAGAAAAACGCGCAGGCTCTTTCTGCCCCTCTTGATCCGCTGGTGCCTTGCTGTATGTCAGAGCCGTGGCTGGAAGCACTGTCGACTCCCCGGCCTCTTTCCTACCGAGGGAAACGGCGCAGCTTCTGCCGGCGGTGATGCCGGTCGCAAAGGCAAAATGCAGGTTAAAGCCGCCGCAAAGGCCATCGATATCGAGACACTCTCCCGCCAGGTAAAGACCAGGGCAGAGCAAAGACTCCATGGTCGTCTGCGACACCTCCCGGATCGAGACACCTCCCGAACAGGTCTGCGCCCGGTCAAAGCCCTCGCTCCCTATGACGGGAAAACGGCTGTTTTTCAGGCTGAAAACGAGACCGGAAACCTGCTCCTTTGTGGCATCCTTCGCTGTCTGGTGCGCGGGAATATGCTGAATCTCACAGAAAGCCTCGCAGATCTTATCCGGAAGGAAAGCACCGAGCCAGTCCCGGCATTTCTTGTCCGGGTTCAGCTTCCGGTAATACAAAAGGGCATCCATGGCCTCGGAAGCAGAAAGATCCGGGAGGAAATCGACCTTGATCATGGCGGGTGGCCGGCGCACCGCTCTTCCGCTCAGCTGGAAAATAGGAAAACCGGAGATGCCGTAATCCGTGCACTGAAGCTCGCCCGTGATGGTTTCCTGTGCTTCGCCGTCATAATAAATGGTACACGCGGCATCGACCCGGACCCCGGAAAGCTTCCGGCAAAGGTCCGACGAACTATGCAGAGGTACGAGAGCCGGCAATGGCTCAATGATCGTATGTCCGAAGGAGGCTGCCAGCAGGTAGGAACTCCCGTCCGACCCGGTTTTAGGCGCTGCCTTGCTGCCTCCGGCCAGGATGACGGCAGAGGCGTGATAGGTCTTTTGAAAAGGGAGCCCGGTGGCCTCTGCAGCAGCTGCCGTGTCTTTCGCTTTACCGAAGAGGATGCTTTTCCCAGAGGCTTTTCCGGCATTCTTCCCTGTCTTTTTATTCTTATCCGGCCGGACAGTCGGAATCTGCTCTTCGCAGGTAAGGAGAAAATTCTCTCCCTTTTTTTCGATGGAGGTCACCAGGCAGTCGGTCACGATCTTCACGCCAAGCGCGAGGCATTTTTCCTCCAGCGCATTGCGGACCGTGGAGGCCTGCAGGGATCTCGGGTAAGAAAAGCCGTTTTTCAGCGTGACGGCAATGCCGAGGCTCTCCATCGACGCGGTGAGCTCCCTATAGCCGAAATCTTTCGTGACAGAGGCGGTGAAGGACTCTCCCGCTTTCTCATCCTGCGCACAATGATAGGCTTCCGGTTTCACAAGGGGATTTCCCAGGTTGCAGCGGCCGTTTCCTGTGGACAGGAGCTTGGTGCCGACACGGGATTTACGCTCGAGAAGGATTACCTTGGCGCCCGATGCGGCAGCGGCTATGGCAGCGGCCATTCCGGCAGGTCCGCCTCCTATTACGACGATGGGATCGCTCATGCGGCATTTTCTCCTTTCGACCGAGCTGTTTGTGCGCTCACAGTTTGCTTTCATTACGTATAAGGGGCTGCCTGTGAGG
This sequence comes from uncultured Lachnospiraceae bacterium, assembly GCA_946614075.1. The sequence goes on from CAMOGO010000121.1 coordinate 4,432, forward strand.
CAGCCCACGTTTTGGTACCGTGTAAACGGAAATTACAGAAGACGCATCATCCTGGCTAGACGTACGAGCCTGCCTCCCATCGGGAACTCGTACAGCTCCTCCTCGGAGACTGCACGCAGGACCATGATCAGGACCGCATAGACGACGACGGCGACGATAATCGCGAGGATCGTGCTGAAGGTGTTGCTCTTCGTGATCAGATGGAACAGCTGATAGACACCGAAGCACGCAAGCCCCATCACGGCTGAGGCCGCGGCGGGAAGGAGGAAGGTCCGGAAATACTCCTGGTCATACTGGAGAATATCCGCGATGCAGCGGGCATTCAGCACGCACATCATGAGACCGAAGGTCATATTGGCAAAGACAACGCCGAAAATCTCCATATGGAAGACGAACAGGCAAAGAATAAGGATCACGACGTGGACGGCCAGGGAAATCAGAGCGTTCCGCACCGGGATCATCATACGGTTGATCCCCTGAAGAATACCGCTTGTGACGGTCGACAGGGAGAAGAAGGCA
>CAMOGO010000122.1 GCA_946614075.1 uncultured Lachnospiraceae bacterium
CTCCAGTGCAGCGTGACCGTCCTCTAGATACCCTCCTTGTTGATGCCGAAGCCCGAGCCGAAGTTCGCAAACAGTGCGGAAGTATGTTTATCCTCCTCGCCGAACAGGAAGGAGCTGACGCCCCTGACGCTGTTGCGGAAGGTGAAGGTTGCCTCGCCGTAGAGCTCGCCGACAGACGCGTCCTTCGGCCTTGCGGTAAAGGTATTGGTCACGGGGTCATAGGTCCAGGAGCAGGTGCCGGTGGACTGTCCGTTCTCATCCACATCCTGCAGCTCGACCTTAAAGTATTTCTCATCGTACTGCGGGAAGCTCTGCCCGAAGGAGGAAACCGACGGATGACCTCCGTCCCAGGCCGACTTGGTGTCCATGTCCTTTCCCTTTGTATCCGTCAGGCCGTTCTTTAAGGCCATCGACAGTATGGTCAGGGTCTTGTCCGGAAGCTTCGCCGTCGTCCTGCTTCCCAGGTCCAGATCCACCGTGGAAGAGTCCTTAAAGTCAATGAAGATGTTCTCATCGCCGGCGGTTAACAGGGGAACCCTGCCGGAAACCAGTTTAATATCCTTCTGCGCCTTTCCGTTTGCCGCCGTCAGCCGAAACTTCAGGTCGGCGAATAAACTCAGGTCGATCAGGAAGGTTCCGACCATATCCCAGTCGCCTCCCTTCCCGGAGACCCAGGTGTAGGTCAGGTAGAAGAAGCCGTAGAATTCCAGGAGAACGCCCACCTCCAGGACAAGGCCTACTCCGGCGACCTTCTGGGAAATAATGGACAGGTAGAGGGCGACCTCCACGCTCACCTTAACGCCCAGCATACCGAAGACGTAGACCTCCCACCGGAATTCCGGCGGCTCCGTGCCGTTTTCGTCAGCCTTCGCCGTGGCCCCGAAGATATTTACCGTGATACATTTCTGCACCACATTCTTGTAGGATACCTGTGTGCCTACGCACACATTGACCTTGACCGAAATCTTAAGCGAGACGTCCACAAAGCAGTTGAGAATACCCCAGCCGCTGAAAACAAGCTTGCTGTCCACGATCTTTTTCTGGTAGAAGGGGACATAATCCGATTTGCTCTGCAGAAGGTCTGTGTAGATCGTATAGTACCGTTGGGCCGGGTTGACGGTGTAGCCTCCGCTTAGGTCGTCGCGGCCTTCAAAGCCCTCGCTTCCCCAGCCGTCAAGGATATATCCCCCGTACTTTCCCAGGAAGTTCATCTTGCTGGCCGTCCCGTTCTCCGCGTTCATGAGGTTATTGATCTTGCTCAGATTCTTGTCGGAGATAGAACCGTCGTCGTTAATCAGCTTGCCGGCCGTCGAGTCAATTTCCTTGTTGACGATCTGATCTATCGTTGCATTTTCCGGAGCCTTTTTCGTCTGCAGGCGGATGGTGAGGCCAAAGGCCGTAAAGATTCCGGCATAAAGCGACGCGTAGAAGACGATCCCCTTCGGATACTTGAATATTGTGACGCCCCACACCTTGACCGGCTCCCAGTCAATGCGGGCATCGCAGGCGATACCCAGAGGGATCTCCACCTCCAGCTGCAGGGAGATCGTAAACTTGATGTTAAAGGGTTTTGCATCCCCTTTTCCCGGAATGTTAAGCTGGCAGCTCCACTCTACGCCGATCATTCCCCTGACGCCCGTGCCCGGGAAATGGTGCAGGTTAAAGGAGAAATTCCAGACAAGCTTCGGGGCCTTGTCATAGCTGAAGGCTCCGCCGTCGGCAAGCTTTCTTACCTCCTCAAGGGTCATCTCCTCGCCAGTGTCCGTCTCGAATTTCAGATGATCCAGCCGGTCGGAAAGCCCGGCTGCCTCAATTTCGCTCTCATCCGCAAGGACCAGGGCCTGGATATAGTCGCTGGACTGATCCACGATTCCGCCCTCAGCCAGCAGCTCGTCGGAAATACTCTGGCCAAGCTTCTCCATCTCCTCCTCGGTCAGCGTCAGGTCCACGTTCTCCTGCGTGACACGGAAGCCCGCCGCCTCGGCAAAGCCCTGCTCATCCAGGATATGGTAGGTAAGAAGAAGGCCTCCGTCCTGCTCGCTTACGCGGTCGATCTGCCCGTAGCCCACCAGGGCAACGGTTTCGGGCGCGTCAAAGCTTCCGGAGTAAACCGTGATCAGGTCGCCCCTTTCCACGACGGTATCCGGTCCAAGATCAAGGGCTTCATAGAGCTCTCCGGTAAAATTCATCTGGTCTGCGGTGAGCAGAATCTGCCCGTCGTCAAAGCTTCCGTCATCCCGCACCGGGATGTTGTCCGGCATGAACATGACCTCGTCCGTGTCCGGCATGGTGTAGGAATACTGACCCCCGCCAAGGTCCTCCACGATCTTGACGTAGGTTACCCGACCGTCGGAAAGGTTGTTCTCATTGATCTGGCCATTGTGAACCGCGACCACGTTGCCCGCGGAGAGTTTTCCCGCGTAGGTCAGGACTCCGTCGAAGACATTCTCCTTTGTGATAAAGTCCCCGTTCTCATTCATCGAGATGTTGATCAGGGCCTGGCTTAAATCAACCCCGCCAACCTCATCCGCACTCAGGAAAATAACGTCCGATCTGACCCGCAGATCGTTGTGATCCTCCTGATAAACGGTTAAATTATAGTACTGGATCCTGGGGCCGGCGATCTCGCCTTCAGACACGAAGCGCACCTTTTCGGTATCCTTCAGGGCGATCTGATAGGTAATGCCTCTCGCCCAGCTTTTCCCGGCATTGTACAGGCGGAAGATAAACGGTTCGGTATCCGCCGCCTCGGCCGTTTTGCGCACATGGACGGCGATCTGCGCGAAGAAATCCTCCGCGGGCATGGCCTCAAGCTCTTCGATTGTCTCGATCGCAAAGCCAAGCTCGTCCTGCAGATAGGCGATCAGCTCCTCGTCCTCCTCAAAGGAAAGCTTCAGGACCTCAATGATCTCCTCCTGCGTTTCCTCTCCTGTGAGGCCGAGAGCCTTCAGCTGCACCTCAAGCTCCTCAGCGTACAGGTCCGTCTGCTCCAGCTCCTCCGGGGCGTAGAAGCACACCAGGTGCAGGACAACATCCTGATCAATGCCCGCCTGAAGAAGGGTCCGGGTGAGGGTGGCGGTACCGGTTTCTTCATCGCCCTCCGCCTCTTCAGCCTCCTCACCGGACTTTGCTTCCTCTGCATCGTCTGCCGCTGCTTCTTTGCCAGCTTCGGCCTCCTCGCCTGCCTCTGCCGCTGTCTCAGAAGACTGCCCGGCATCCCCGGCTTCCAGAAGCTCTCCCTGCTTGTACAGTTCAAGGATAACGCGCGCCTGCTCGCGAAGCTCCTCGTCCGGAATCAGCTTTTCCAGATCCGGCTCGATGGCTTCCAGAATATAGGCGGATAACTCCTCATCCGCTTCACTGTAGTCATTCAGCGTGACAAGCTCGCGAAGCACCTCCTCGTCAGCCGTGTAGGACGCCAGATAAACCGCATGGTCCGGCTCCACGTCCTTCACGGTGATAAAGTCAACCATGAGCTCGCCGGCTTCATCCTCCGACCCGGCCATGCCGGCGTAGAGGGTCATATTGCGGTCGACCACATCCGCCTCGGCAGCCCGGTGTACCAGTCCGGCATCGTAGTACCAGCCCAGGAACACGTAGCCTGTCACGACCGGTACCGGCAGGGAGCTGATCAGGGTTCCCGCCTCGGCCATCATGGTTTCCGGGCGGAAGAGGGTGGTGATCTCCTCCTCGTCGGATGATTCATAGGAAGATTCCTCGTCCTCCGTCTCATCCACCGGGTACTCCTCGTCCGCCTCCGTCTCTGCCTCGGCCTCCTCCTGCTTAGCCATCACTTCCTCGGCCTCATACAGCCAGGAGAGCTCCTCCGGCCAGGCAAACTGTACCTCATAATAGTTGGTTGTGTTCTCTGTGGAAACGCCGTTTTGCTCCAGCAGTTCCTCGATTGCGCCGCCTCCGGATGTCTCCTGTGCTTCCCCCTGCGCCGCAGTCCCGCTTTCCGCAAAAACGGAAGAGGGGAGCGCCGTGATCAGCAGAGAAAGAGACAACAATGCGGAAATCAGCTTTTTTCCCATTTTTTTCATTGTCCGTTGTCCTCCAATCGTATTTGTTTTTGTTTATCTGGTTTCCGTGTATGCCCTCAGGCACAGGTCAGGTTCTTCGGTATATTTAAGCCTTTCGCGCACCATATCCTTCGCTGCCGGAATAAATGCTCCGTCCTTTAGGATAAAGGAGGTTCCCTTGTCTTTTATCGCGTCAAACGCACTGTGCAGGCCCTTCGTGAGGTTTTCATCTGTTCCGATTTCCAGCCGCTCTCCCTCAAGAGCCAGAAGAATCGCTCCGGCCCCCTCCGGCAGGTCAAATGCCTCCGGAAGCTCCACCGTCATGTAGCCGTCGTGCTGAATGGTTCCGGCGGAAAGCTTTTTCCACTGGCTTTCCTCCGCGGAAGGCACACCATCCGATACCGGAGCGTAATACAGCGTATAATCCGCGCCCTTCGACCAGGTGACAAAGCGAAGCTCCTTCAGAGCCTCTCCCTCCCCGAAATCGTATGTAACCGCCCAGGTGCAGGAGCCCTCTGTCTCCGGCTTCCAGGTGCTTACCGCGCCGGCAGCGTCTGGGGCAGTGCAGCTGCCGACAGAATAGCGATAACCGGTAAGATTTTTTTCCCTCTTCTCATTTTATTTCCCTTCTTTCCCGTTCTGCCGCTTCCGCAGCTCACGTATTATGATCCTCATGAAAAAGATCCGCCGCCGCGGGGAATCCATACGCGCCTTCGGCGCTTTCCACCGCGCGGATAATGGCCTCGCTGACCACCTCTGCGGCAAGCGTGCCGACCAGGTCCTGGTCAGCGGCCAGATCTCCCACGGAAACCGTGTATATGCTGTCCCCGTCGGCGGAGGTGTGCACCGGATTGATGGACCGGGCGTAGCCGTCGTGGGCC
>CAMOGO010000123.1 GCA_946614075.1 uncultured Lachnospiraceae bacterium
ATTCTCTTAAAAGAATTTTCAGGGTTGGTTATACTGTTTAATTATCAAGGTGCTTGTTTGTGATATTTCGTTGTCCGCTCATCGGCGAACTTCCGTATCTTATCACTTTGTTTTGCGGTTGTCAACAACTTTTTTATTTATTTTTCGAAGTTGTTTTTCATCGTTTCCGATGTGGTTTCCCGCGCAACAGTCGATACTATATCACTATGATTTCTTTCTGTCAACACTTTTTTTCAAGATTTTTTTCTCTTTTTTTGTGTTTTGAGAAAAGAAAAAACGGAGAAGGAGGGATTTGAACCCTCGCGCCAGTTTCCCGACCTACACCCTTAGCAGGGGCGCCTCTTCGGCCTCTTGAGTACTTCTCCATTGGCGTCAAAAAAGAACTATTCATTTTTTGAGTGCTTGTTGATTATATCCGATTGATATGGGGATGTCAAGCGTGTTTTTCAGTTTTCAAAGAAAAGGTTTTTGCCTTAAATAAGCCATTTCTCGCCTCTACCATATCTGGTGTTTCTTCTATATAAGAGGCACAATTTGTAAAACGAGCAGAGGACTTTCCGACTCCTGCTCGTTTAAAGTTCTACTGTTTCTATTCTACTGTTGCTGCTTTATTCTTCTGTATCATCCTCTGTATCTGCCTCAGCATCGCCCTCTATACTCTCGGGCTCCTCTGCTTCCGGATCCTTGCGGACCTTGGCGAAGCTGGCGATCTTTTCATTGCCCTTCGTGCTGACATTCATCAGCTTTACGCCGGATGTGATACGGCCATAGGTAGAGATGCCGGATACGCTGATCCGGATGACAATACCCTCTGTGGTAATAAGAAGGATTTCCTCATCGTCATTGACCAGCTTGGCGCCGACCAGGTTTCCTGTCTTTTCGCTGCACTTATAGCACTTGATGCCCTTGCCGCCGCGGTACTGAGCGGTAAACTCCTCGATATCGGTCAGCTTGCCCATTCCCTTTTCAGAGACGGTCAGCATCTTGGCGCCCTGGCTTGCCAGCTGCATGGAGACGACAGCATCGCCGTCATCCAGACGGATACCCATGACGCCCATGGAGGTACGGCCGGTCGGGCGTACATCGTCCTCGTGGAAGCGGATGCACATGCCCTCCTGTGTCATGAGGAAGACATCATCGCCGGTGGAGACAGCCTTCACCTCGATCAGCTCATCATCCTCGCGCAGCGTGATTGCCTGCAGGCCTTTCTTGCGGATATTGGAGAACTCCTTGAGAGGCGTCTTTTTGACTATACCGCTCTTGGTAGCCATGATCAGGCAGTTATTCTCCTCGTAGTCCACACAAGGGATAATGGCCGTCACCTTTTCCTCGGCCTCCAGGTGGATCAGATTGACCAAGGCCGTGCCGCGGGCTGTGCGGCTTGCCTCCGGGATCTCGTAGGCCTTCAGACGGTAGACCTTTCCACGGCTCGTGAAGAAGGTCAGGAAATGATGGGTTCCGGACATGAGCAGATCCTCGATGTAGTCGTCATCGATGGTCTGCATGCCCTTGATGCCCTTTCCTCCGCGGTTCTGCGCCTTGAAATTATCCTCGGACATTCTCTTGATATAGCCCAGGCGGGTCTTGGCGATGATGACGTTTTCTTCCTCGATCATATCCTCGGGCATAATCTCAAACTCGTCCATACCGATCTGGGTACGGCGGTCATCTCCGAATTTGTCCGCGATCAGCTGGATCTCTTCCCGGATGACACCGAGAAGCTTCTTCTCGTCTCCCAAAATCTCCTTCAACTCCGCGATGCGGATCTGCAGCTCGTGGTACTCGTCCTCGAGCTTCTGCCGCTCCAGACCTGTCAGAGCCCTCAGACGCATATCAACGATCGCCTGAGCCTGGACATCCGTCAGTTCGAAGCGCTCCATCAGTCTCGTTTTCGCTTCCTGCGTATTGGCAGAGCTTCGGATGATGGATACGACCTCGTCGATGTTGTCGATGGCTTTGATCAAGCCCTCTAAGATGTGAGCACGCTCTTCCGCCTTGTTCAGGTCAAACCGGGTCCTTCTGGTGACGACCTCCTCCTGATGCTTCAGATAGTACTCCAGCATCTGCTTGATGTTTAAAACCTTGGGCTCCTGCCCGACAAGGGCCAGCATATTGACGCCAAAGGTGTCCTGGAGCTGGGTATGCTTGAACAGCTGATTGAGTACGATATTGGCATTGACATCGCGGCGGAGCTCGATGCAGATCCGCATACCGCTGCGGTCCGACTCATCGCGCAGATCCGTGATGCCGTCGATCTTTTTGGTCTTGACCAGCTCTGCGATCTTCTCGATCAGGCGGGCCTTATTGACCATATACGGGATCTCCGTCACGACGATACGGTTCTTTCCATTCTGCATGGGCTCGATATCTGTGACAGACTTCACGCGGATCTTGCCGCGGCCGGTGCGATAAGCCTCCTCGATGCCGGCACGGCCGAGGATGATGCCGCCGCCCGGAAAATCCGGTCCCTTGACGATCTTCATGATCTCCTCGATATCGGTGTCGCGGTCCTCTAAGACCTTATTATCGATCATTTTGACAATCGCGCCGATTACCTCTCTCAGGTTGTGAGGAGGGATATTGGTCGCCATACCGACAGCGATACCGCTGGTACCGTTCACCAGGAGGTTCGGAAAACGGGACGGCAGGATCACCGGCTCTTTTTCCGTCTCATCAAAGTTCGGCACAAAGTCTACGGTATCCTTGTTGATATCGCTCAGCATCTCCATACTCATGCGGCTGAGTCTGGCCTCTGTGTAACGCATGGCGGCTGCGCCGTCGCCGTCGATGCTGCCGAAATTACCATGGCCGTCGACAAGGGTGTAGCGCATGTTGAAATCCTGGGCCATTTTGACCAGGGCATCGTAAATCGAGCTGTCTCCATGAGGATGGTATTTACCCATGGTATCACCGACGATACGCGCGCACTTACGGTGCGGCTTGTCGGGTCCGTTATTCAGCTCGATCATGGAATAAAGGATACGGCGCTGTACCGGCTTCAGTCCATCCCGGACATCCGGCAGGGCACGGGAGGCGATAACGCTCATCGCATAGCTGATGTACGAATCCTCCATCGTCTCCTTCAGATCCACGTCGTGAATTTTATCAAAAATAGTTTCATCCATTCTTCAAAAACTCCTTCTGCCAGAAGCTGTCAATTCCGGTTCTGAATATCCTGATTCTGGATATCCAGGTTCTAGATATCCAGGTTCTTGACAAATCTGGCGTTGGCCTCGATAAACTCTTTACGCGGCTCGACTTTATCTCCCATCAGGGTCGTAAACGTCAGGTCAACCTCGGCAGCATTGTCTCCATCCATCATGACACGCTTTAAGATACGGCGGGACGGATCCATGGTGGTCTCCCACAGCTGCTCGGCATCCATCTCACCAAGACCCTTGTAGCGCTGGATCTTGATCGTATTGTCGCGGCCGATCTCATTCAGGATCTGGGCCTGCTCCTCATCGCTGTAGGCATACCAAACCTTCCTGTTTTTCTCGATCTTAAACAGCGGAGGCTGAGCCAGGTAGACATAGCCCTGCTTGATCAGCTCCGGCATAAAGCGGTAGATGAAGGTCAGGAGCAGGGTTGCAATGTGCGCACCGTCTACATCGGCATCGGTCATGATGATGATCTTGTGGTAGCGCAGCTTGGTAATATCAAAGTCCTCGTGGATGCCCGTACCAAAGGCGGTGATCATCGCACGGATTTCCGCATTGTCATAGATACGCTCCATGCGGGCCTTCTCGACATTCAGGATCTTACCGCGAAGAGGCATGATTGCCTGGGTCGCGCGGGATCTTGCGCTCTTTGCCGAGCCGCCTGCGGAGTCTCCCTCTACGATGTAGATCTCGCAGTTTTCGGGATTTTTGTCGGAGCAGTCTGCCAGCTTACCGGGAAGGGCCATACCGTCAAGAGCGGTCTTGCGCCGGGTGAGCTCTCTCGCTTTGCGGGCCGCGATACGCGCACGCTGAGCCAGGATCGACTTATCGCACATGGTCCGTGCCACCTGCGGATTCTGCTCGAGGAAATAGGTCAGCTGCTCGCTCACGACAGAGTCGACAGCGCCTCTTGCCTCACTGTTTCCCAGCTTCTGCTTCGTCTGTCCCTCAAACTGAGGGTCAGCGATCTTGATGCTGATGATAGCTGTCAGGCCTTCGCGGATATCCTCGCCCATCAGGCTTTGATCGGAATCCTTGATCAGCTTGTTTCTCTTGGCATAGTCGTTAAACGTCTTGGTGAGGGCATTCTTGAAGCCGGTATAGTGAGTGCCGCCCTCCGGCGTTGTAATATTATTGACAAAGCTGTAGCAGTTTTCGTTGTAGTCATCATTATGCTGCATCGCAACCTCGACGTGAATTCCGTCGCGGTCGCCCTCGCAGTAGATGATCTGATCGTATAAAGGAGCTTTTGACTTATTCAGGTACTGGACAAACTCCTTAATACCTCCCTCGTAGTGGAAGGTCTCTCTTCTCTTCGGATGATCCTCTGTCTCTCGCTCATCTACCAGGGTGATTTTCAGTCCCTTCGTCAGAAACGCCATCTCGCGGAGTCTCGTCCGCAGCGTCTTGTAGTCAAAGACGGTCTCCTCGAAAATCTCATCGTCCGGCATGAAGGTGACCTGGGAGCCGTGAAGCCCCTCTTCACACTCGCCGACGATCTCCAGCTCAGAGGCAACATTTCCTCTCTCATATCTCTGGCGGTAGATCTTGCCCTCTTTCCGGATCTCGACCTCAAGCCAGACAGAAAGAGCATTGACGACAGAAGCACCGACGCCATGAAGTCCGCCGGATACCTTGTAGCCTCCGCCGCCGAATTTTCCTCCTGCATGCAGGACCGTGAAAATAACCTGCACCGCCGGCACGCCGGCC
>CAMOGO010000124.1 GCA_946614075.1 uncultured Lachnospiraceae bacterium
ATCCCAGCCGCTTCCCTTCAGATCCTTTACGATCTGTGCCTTCAGATTGGAGAAACGGACCCTGGAAACCGGATCGCTGCTCACCCTCAGGAGGGAATAGTCGGAAAGGAGCTTGGAGCCCTTTCTCGTGAGGAAATCTTCCTTCGCGATTTTCAGGATATTCTCCCTTACGCTCAGGTACTGGAGCACCGACAGATAATGCCTCAGCGCCAGCACCGGCTCATCCTCTGCAAGGAGCTCCGCCGGCACGTCTCCTAAGCTGGTGCGGGTGGCAGAAAGCTTCAGGATCTCATCCGTCTTGGCATCCGCGTCATCCGACATTTCGATGTTCAAAAGGCCGGAAAGCTGAGTCAGAAGCTTCTGATAGGTCGACAGGCAGAGCTGGTAGTTCTCCAGATAGGGACGCAGATTTTTCTGCATCGCGACCTGATATTCGTACCGGCCCCAGTCGCGAAGAGGGTGTCTTGAGGGGACGCCTGTCTGGCGGACCGCCTCCATCAGCTCCTCCAGAGCCTTCTCGTAAACGCCGACCTGATCGCGGGTCAGCGTCTCAATCCATTCCTCATCAAAGGATGCGTCATCCTTTGCGTCCTGGATCGTCATGTATTGGGAAAGCAGCTCATAGGCGGAATACCCGCAGACACGCTCGCCGTGCAGCAGGCGGATCTGCCCCTCGATCTGCTCTTCGTAATCTTCTTTTTGCTTTTTGGCCTGGTCAAAGTCGACCGCGTCCTCGTCGAGGTCCTCCAGGATCTCGCGCATCTGCTGCAGGAAGGCCGCCTTCTCGGAGGTCTTGGACCCGGCTCCGTCCAGGTACAGGCAGTACCTTTTCAGGCCGATCTTATCCAGACGATCGTAGACGACGTCCAGCGCTGCCGTCTTTTCCGCGGCAAACAGGACCGTCTTTCCGGCTGCCATCAGATTCGACAGCATGACCGTGATGGTCTGGGATTTGCCGGTTCCGGGCGGGCCATGCATGACAAAGGACTCGCCGTCCAGGGCTGCCTTGACTGCCTCGATCTGGGTCGCATCCGCCGCTGCCGGCAGATACAGAGTATGCTCCTCGGTCTTTTCCGGCACGGTTTTGACAAGGCAGCCATTCCGGATCCCGTTCACCAAAGGATGCGCGAGGAACCTCTCGCGGTTTTCCTTCAGATCATTCCACAGGACATACAGGCCAAAGGAGTAAAGGCCCAGCGTCACGCCCGGCGTGACAGACAGCCCCACGCCATCTGCCGCTGCCTTTTGCAGGATCGCAAGGATCGCGTCAAGGTCCGGCTGACGGTCCGATGTGAGCGGCACCGGCTTGATCCCCTTCGGGCGGATCTCGAACTTCGAATGAAGAAGCTCGGTCACGGCCTCATTGAACAAAACAGCGTCGCCCGTCCATGCCACACGGAAATTCTTTCCATTCTTTTCCAGCCTTGCCGGCACCAGGATAAGGGGTGCGTCGTAGGCTGCCCCGGACTTCGGGTCCGTCCAGCGGAAGGCTCCGAAGGTCAGGTACAAAGCGTGACCGCCCGTCTGGGCTGCCAGATCCTTTTCATTGCGCCGGATGGCGTTTAAAAGGCGCTCTGTCGTCTCCTCTCCGTAAATCGAGTGGAGCACGCCCGCCTTCGCTTCGTTTGCGATGTATTCCCGGCTCTCCTCCGTGAAGGCGCTAAGCAATGCCAGCTCCTTTTCGGAAGCGGCAAGTCTTTCGGGCGGGACGATCTCCTCGGTCCTGGGGGCGATGCGATAGCCCTTCGAGGACAGAACGCGGCGGTACAGCTCCGACTCGTCGTCTGTATACAGCACGACAGCCCGGCTGCCCTCCCAGGACGCCGGGACATTCAGGAGCGGATTGCGTGCGGATATATCAAGGAGTTTCCGCATCCAGCGGAATTCCTTGCCTTCCTTTTCCTCTGTAGGCCTTTCCTCCGGCTCAATCTCCGGGTAGGAAAAACGATTGTTGGCGATATCCGTTTCGTTCATGTTGATCTCTAATCTGCTGCCGGACACAGTGTGATCCACCCCGCCGTGATCCATCTCATCGCGATACATCCTGCTAGTTTCGGCACACGTTGCCGGCAGCTTTTATTCTTAGTGGTGCGAGGTGAAGTCTCGCATGGGGTTTTTATACCAGACGGAACTTATCCGACTTGGCGCTCTTGGTGGCGTCGCCGACCAGGAGTCTTGCCTGGAAGCCAGGCTCCATCACGATACCTGCCTGCCAGAAGCTCTTGGTGGCCGGAGCGGTCATCTCGATCTTCTCCTCATGACGTCCCTCCGGACCGTCCACGACAACCGTGATATTCAGCTCCTCGCCGCCGTCGATCCGAGCAAACTTCTGGTCATTCCAGATTGCCTCGCCGACATCCAGAATCTCCACCTGATCGGTGATCTCCAGAAATCCGGTGCCGCTCTGGACGAGCTTTCCGTTTTTCATCTCATGGGAATAGGTCACAAGCCCGATCTTCATGCCGCCGAGCTTCTTGTCTCGGTAATTCTTGCCGATCGTCTTCTGCTTTGCCTCAAAGTCCTCCTGGGACATTCCCATATTATGAAGAAGGGTACATCCGCAGTCCGGGCACTTCCCCATAGTATTCGTTACTCTGTCGCTTCCGCATGCATAACACTTCACTCTTCCAGTCCTCCTGTTTCAAGAATTCTTACAAGCTTTCCATATTGATCCTGATAGCCTCGGAGTGCTTCCTCCGCTGCTCTTCTTTTTTCTTCCAGGGCTCTTGACACCCCATTTACGATCTGGGTATCCACATTCCACTCATCCTGCAGGATCGGATCCTGGGCCTGTACGCCTGCGATCTTCATCAGCAGCGCATAGCGGGCAGCCATCTCATCCTTCGGCTTCTGGTATCTCACCCGGACAGCCTCCAGATCCTTTTTCGCCTGTGCCTCCCGCTCTTTGGCGTTCGTCACGGCCAGAATGATGTTGTTTTTCTCATTGGTCAGGCGCTCGGCCTCCTCCTCGGCAGCAGTCTGCTCATCCTCGAGCGCTTTCTTTCTGGCCTCGGCATTTTTCCGGTTCTGCTCCCTGACATCCTCGATATCCTGCCACTCCTGGCGGTGCTTTTTGATCTCCTCTTCCTCCTGCGCCTGCAGCTGTCTAAGCTGCTCCTCGAAGGACATGGCCTCACCGCTCGCGGCACGGATGCGCCTCTTGGTATCGTCGATCTGACGCTCGAGATCCTCCTTTTTGCTCCTGGCCTCGTTCATCCGCTGCTCGACCAGATCATACTCATCCTGAGCCTGATTCCGCTCCGTCATCGCCTGCTCGAGGTCTGCCTTCAAGGCATCTCTGTCAGCGATCAGCTGCTCCCTTTGCTGCTTCAGAGCCGGGAGCCGCGTCATGCGCTCTTCATCCATCTGGCGGCGGATATCCTGATAGGACTTCTCCATCTGGTCATATTTTTCGGTCTGCTCTGTCTTTCTCTGATAGGCAGCCTGCATCTCCTCCAGCTCATCCTTTCGAGCCTCCCAGGACTTCAGGGCTTCATCGGCCGCGTCTACCTTTTTCTTCCAGACTGCGGTCTCCTTTGCCAGCTCCTCCAGCGCGCTCTCGCACTCCTGGCGCTTGGCATCGGCCTTCTCCCAGACGGCCTTGTGCTCCGGAGACCCAAGGATATCCTGGTTGCGATTGTAAAGGCGGGCGATCAGGCGCGAGGCCCAGCCGAGCCTCAGGACAAAATTATCCTCGTCTCCGATGTCGGCTTTATCGATCGGTGATCCGGTCTCGTCCTTCACATCTTCGCAGAGATCATAGAAAACGTTCAGGACATCCTCCGCCGTCAGTTTGTTCTTTTTGCTGTATTCCTTCAGTGTGCCACTGGCTCGGTATATTTCCATCTCTTATCCCCTCCTGTTCTTGAACGGGAAGTCTGTCTGCGTCATGTCAAACAGATTGCTGTAGCTGGTCAGCTCCTCGGTGTGAAGCTCTCCCAGCTTGTCGTTTTCCGGGTCGTATTCCTGGATGTGGATGGAAAGGACCTCCGACGCATCCAGGGAGAAGCCGACATAGGCAGTCTGATAGCGGTTCTTGACGGTGTTCTCCAGGCGGCTGCGGAACTCCTCGCGCAGCAGCAGGTTCTGGGCTGTTTTGTCCTTCGGACCCATGTTGATCATGATCCTCGACAGGCCCTGGGCGCCAACCGTATAGAGACTCTTGTTCCCGTACTCATCTATATGATAGTAGACCTTGCCGAACTCGATATCCTGCTTGTACTTGATCGCGTAGTCCGGGATCGGATTTCCCTCCAGGTCACGCGCGGTCGGTCCGACGGAATACGGGGCCGTCTGGCGAATGCCGACTACGCCGGATGCCAGGAGCGCCGCTCCCAGGGAGATCGCCTTCTCGCAATCCTCCTGCGTCTTGATGATGCCCTGTGTCCAGGCATTCTGGGAGCTGAATTTGAAGAAATCCTGCATCTGTTTCTTGACCAGGTAGAAATTGCCGAAGCCGCCGACCAGAGCGATCTTCAGGTGAGGATTCATCTGATCCTTGAAATCGATCTTGTAATCCTCCTCTGCTGCTTTCTTCATTTCTTTGAGCTTTTCCTGGAAGACCGGGCGGATGCGCTCATTGTAGGCCTCGACCATATCTGCATAGGTGACCTGGATCGTATCGTCCTTGTACTCCACCTCGCAGAATTCCTCCTCCTCGAGCTCATCGATCGCATCGATGTCCAGCGTCTGGAAGGTTGCCGCGATGTCGGCGGTCTGGCCCTGCAGCTCGTTTTCAAACTCCAGAGATGCACTCAGGAAATCTCCGTCGGCTTCGATCTCCTCATCTGCCGGGATGTCCAGAGCGCGGCGGATCGCCCGCTCCACGGTTCCCTCGATGAAGGCAATGCCGGCGTTTCCGATCCG
>CAMOGO010000125.1 GCA_946614075.1 uncultured Lachnospiraceae bacterium
GGTTGGACATTACGTACAAGAACAAGAAAATTCAAAAGATATGTACAGATGCCAGGACCGCTGAGAGAACCTATGGCAGAGAAATGGCTGCAAAAATACATCAACGTATCGATGAGATATCCGCTGCTGTTTCTGTGGAAATGATGATCCAGTTTCATATTGGAAGATGTCACCCATTGTCACAGAACAGAAGGGGGCAATATGCGGTTGATCTGGTCCATCCTTATAGATTGCTGTTTGAAAAAAACGGTGATGTGATTCAGGTCGTCAATGTTCTGGAAATAGTAGACTATCACTGACAGCAAAATAATGGGCAAAGAAATAGGGCAAGGAGGCATTACTATGGTAAGAAGCCGAAGCTATATCGCAACGCCGCCTGGAACGACGATTAAGGAACAACTGTGTGACAGGGGCATGAGCCAGAAGGAGTTCGCCGCCAGAATGGACATGTCCGAAAAGCATATCAGTAGACTTATTAATGGAGATGTCCAGCTCACCCCTGAGATGTCCGTACGACTGGAGACCGTTCTGGGTGTACCAGCCAGCTTTTGGAACAACCTCGAGGCTATCTACAGAGAGAAACTGGTGAAAGCAGAAGCCGAGAATGCCATGGATGTGGACATGGATATTGCCAAGAGATTCCCATACATTGAGATGGAAAAGTTTGGTTGGATTCCAGGCAGCAGAGAAGAGAAAAAAAGGGTCGCCTATCTTAGGAAATATTTTGAAGTGGTTGAGCTTTCGCTTCTTGAAAATGAGCTGGTCACAAAAATTGCCGGGAAGCGACTGTCTCTCTCAGATAAAGGTGATCTGGCTCTGATGGCATGGGCACAAGAAGCAAAAAAGAAAGCACGCGACATCCAAACCGCTCCGATCAATATAAAAGGACTGTCTTCTGCGGTGTCTGAGATCAGGAAGATGACGGTGTTAGAACCTGCAGTATTTAGCCCACTGATAAAGAAGGATCTGGCAGATTGTGGTATCGCCTTGATCTTTCTGCCACATCTGAAGGGATTGGTGTGGGATGGTGCATCCTTCATAGATGGGAATAAGTATGTCGTGGGACTGATGGCAGGAGAAAGATATGCAGACCAGTTCTGGTATAGTCTGTTCCGCGAATTAGGGCATATTTCACTTGGACATGTCATTAAGGCAGATCATATATCCGATGCAGATAATGTTGCCGCAAACAGGTGGGCTAGTGAAATGCTCATTAAATCAGATGACTTTGAACGGTTCCGGTCGGAGAAAGATTATTCAGAAAAAAGTGTTCTGCGCTTTGCCCGGAATCAGGGGATTACTCCGGGGATTGTTGTTGGCAAAATGCAGACAGAGGGATTGATAAAGCCTGACGCGATGAACAATTTGAAAAATAGTTATGAGATTGCTATATAGGCACAAAATGCTCCTTATCTTACCCTTTTTCTGTTCTAGGGGAGGGAAGATAAGGAGCAAGTTGTCTCAATGTTTACGGCAATCGATGATGTTTCAAAGCTTTTGAGCTTTCTGCTATCACCACGTCCGTGTCATCCATCCGTCGGTGATTTCGATCCGGATGGGGCCGATGTCCGCGCAGATATCGTCCTCGTCCTCTCGCAGGTCGAAGGCATAGACAAATGGTTCACAGCGCATCAGCTGGTCGCGGTCCCAGGCCCATTCCTCGATATCGTGGGAGACATAGAACAGGCTCACATGGGTAGTGAACAGATCCTCGGTCACCTGGACGAGGTAGACCGTGGCATCGTGTATGTGCTCCATGAGGGCGATTTCTTTAAAAATCTCTTTCTCATGATCATCCTCACCCTCTGGGGTGAAGGCCCTGGTATCCTCATACAGATCGCTTACGAGACTGAGGGTTCGATCCTTCTCGAAACGGCTTACGGTTTCATCCGGAAGTCCCATCAGGGTCAGAAGGCGTAGCCGAAAAACCGCTTCCTTACGGCGAAGCTCCTCGGAGGCGCCTAAGGTGTTCTTTTTAGCTTCAGCGGTTCTCTCCGCCTCGGCCAGAAATGAATCGGCTTCTTCCTTGAAAGCAGCGTAGGGCTTTGCTTCTTCCTTGCCCGAAAGGGCAGCGATCTGCAGGTAGCGAAGCCCGTTTTTGGCATCCGGGTCACATTGCCAGCCCTTCAGGAGGCAGAGTCCGTACTGATACAGAGCCTCCCGTTCTTCGGGATCGGAGGTGACGAGGCTTGAGGGAGGGACATCTTCGCTTTCGCCAAGCTGCTTTACAACAGCTTCCCCGGCCATCCGGAAGCATTCCTCTGCGGTGTAATTGCGGGAGGCATCCGGATTTTCGAGAAGGATTTTTCCCAGACGAAGAGCGATGGAATGCTCGCTGACGAAAGAAAAGGGCAGAAGCTTGGTTCCTTCTTCTGGTGTGGGTTTTACCACCCAGAAATATCGGTCGCTTCCAAGCCCCAGATAGGACCAGTTTTCCTCCAGATCCTCGTCGTAGTCAAAGGTTTCCAAAAGCTCCTCATAAGCTTCGGCTGCCCCGTCGGTGTCGCCCATCATCTCCCGGCAGTGCGCCAACCGCACCTGGCACCACCAGACATCCTCCTCTTCCAGGATTTCCGTATACAAAAACTCCAGGTCGGAAAGATCTCGCTCTTCTTCCGGGAGGGTTTCCAGATGATAAGCCATCCGGATCTGCGCCAGGAAAAAGCCTGCATCGGCGGCCTTACTGTAAAGAGACCAGGGTGCTTCGCCGTGCAGGGCGGGAGCGATGTGTCCTGCCATATCGGAGACTGGGGTATTTTCAGTATCCGATGCGCCTGCGGCATCCAAGATCTCTGTTTTTCTTTGCATGACAAGCTTCTCTCCGTACTCGATCATGCGTCCGAGGCGGTAGTATCCTTCCGGATCCTCCAGCTCCGCAGCCCGGCGGTACCAGGAGATGGCGGTGTCAATATCCGGCAGTTCGATGTCTGCGGTCAGGGAGCCATCTTTTCCAAGCACACCGCTTTCGGCGAGTACGCCGAGCAGGATTGCGGCGTAGCTGTGTCCTTCATCCGCCTCGCGTATCAGACTCCGGATTACGATCTCTTTTAGCTCGGGGATCAGGTCGTACATCAGGCTTTCCGCCAATTTAGCCCGGGCATCCCATTCGCCGGCATCCGCTGCGGCAGCAACCCAGAAAAGGTAAGGAGGCCAGGCCGGATTCCAGTCCGCGCGGATCGCATCTGCGGCAGAGTCCATCAGAGAAAGGCAAAGGATGTCGTTCTCATCCAGCTCCTGTCCGGCTTCGGCGTTGACTCCGGCGATAGACTGGTAGGTAATGTCCAGCATGGCAGCGGCACGACCACTTCCCTCGAGCGCCAGGCTGCGGATCAGATCAATCCCCTCGCCGACCGTAAGCTCCTCGCCGCCATGCGTGATATCGGGATAGGACGAGAGAATGAGATCGAAGCTCCGCTTTTTCGAGTGCAGGAAACAGCTCCGGATGAAGTCTGTCATTTCCGAAAGCCAAGAGGCTTCGGAGAATTCCCTCACCATTCCGAAGCACCGGAATTCCCAGGCGAGGTCGTAGGCGTCGATCCGTATCCGATATTCATAGGGCGCCAGCTCCTGGACGAGATCGCAAAGACCTGTGTCCGAGAGGCAGTATGCCATGGCTGCGGGCGCGTACTCCCCTAGGGCGGCGAAAACGGCTTTTCCAAAGCGCCCGCTCGCATAGCAGAGAAACCACGGAGCGAGATCCCGGTAGTCAGCCCGCAGCGCGTCCAGGATTTCGTGAACCCTTGCAGCGCAGTCTTCTCCCGATGGAGTGATACCACCGTAGTCCTCCGGCCAGTCGATCGTAACGACGGCGATATGAGCGCTTTTCAGCGCTTTTGCCAGTTTGGCGACCGTTCCGTCTGCCGCGTCGGCCTTTGGATCCACGGACAGATCCGGCAGACAGAAAAGAATACCGGCGGTGAGGTCATTGCGGTTGTCCCGGATCTGCAGGGTAGTCCCGTCCGGGAGAGAAAGAGTACTTTTATGCCAAATCATTTGATTTTCCTCCCTGTCTATTATTTTGCTCGAAATCGCCGCGGATTGCAACTGTTTTAGAGCAGCGGTATTCTGCTATTTCTATTGACTAACCCTGATGTCAGGCCATAGAATGAAATAGCTCCACATAGTAGTTCTAAAGTGCCTGTTCAGAACAGGTCTGAATGGGTACATTCAAAAATCATTTGCGGCAGACGCGCCGCTATAGGCCTGAATAGGAGGAAAAGAAGATGGAAAAATGGAAATGCACAGTCTGTGGTTATATTCATGAAGGCCCTATGCCGGACGATTTCAAGTGCCCGATCTGCAAGGTCCCGGCATCCAAGTTTGAGAAGATCGAGGAAGCTCCCAAGGCGAATCCTTACGCTGGAACCAAGACGGAGAAAAACCTGGAGACCGCATTTGCAGGTGAGTCTCAGGCCAGAAACAAGTACACCTACTTTGCCTCCGTGGCGAAGAAGGAAGGCTTCGAGCAGATTGCAGCGCTGTTCTTAAAGACCGCTGACAACGAGAAAGAGCATGCAAAGATGTGGTTCAAGGAGCTGAACGGACTTGGCTCTACCGCTGATAACCTGGCTGCTGCAGCTGCCGGTGAGAATTATGAGTGGACCGATATGTACGATGGCTTTGCCAAGACCGCTGAGGAAGAGGGCTTCCCGGAGCTGGCAAAGAAATTCCGCCTGGTCGCTGCCATCGAGAAGCATCATGAGGAGCGCTATCGTGCCCTGCTGCATAATATCGAGATGCAGGAGGTCTTCAAGAAGAGCGAGGTCAAGGTCTGGGAGTGCCGTAACTGTGGCCACATCGTTGTCGGCACCGAGGCTCCCGAGGTTTGCCCGGCCTGCGCACATCCGCAGAGCTTCTT
>CAMOGO010000126.1 GCA_946614075.1 uncultured Lachnospiraceae bacterium
CCTCTGGATCAGGAGCTGCTCATTCTCTTCGGCGCTCGTGCCCTCCTCCTGCTGGACGTCGCGGGCGTCAATAAAAGTCTCCCGGCGCTCCAGCCCGGTGGCGTCCCCATAAGAGGCATAGACACGGTCCGCACCCTCTCCCTGGCCGCCGATGTAGAAGACGTTTTTCAGCTTCTGATCGTTGTCCCGGAAAATTGCATTATTCAAATTGCAGTAGCTGTCGGAGAATACCACCCGGGGGCGATCCGCCTGGGAGAGGGAATGGTCTATGCCCCGGTAAACTTCAAAAACGATTCGCTTCCCGGTGAAGTCCGGACGGAAGCGGAAGCCGAGGCCAGCGCACCGGGCGAGCTTCGTTTCGTACTTAAGCAGGTCCTTGTAGGTTGCCTGGAATTTAACCGTATCCGTAAATCCCTGCAGCTCGCCAAGCTCAACCAACGGGATCGGGTAGGCGTTGCTCAGGATCGTCCTCATAGCCGTCTCTACAAGCCCCGAAAACTTGTAAGTGGGACGGATGAGTCTCCGATCCATGTATGAGGAGAGGAAGCGGCCTCTGATGGTCATTTTCCTCTCCCGGTAGTCTTCCCGGATCTCCCGGTCCTCGATCACTGCGGCCTCGGTGGCGCCTTTAAAAGAAATCAGGTTCCCGCGCTGGAAGAGCCGCAGGTTGTTGTCCGTAATGGGTGCCACGATCTGAGCTTCCCCGGGCGTGTCGTACCGCCTCGTCCAGATGACGGACGAGGCATCATCAACAACGCCCTGGAAGTCCAGATCGGGGGTGTAGATTCGTAAATCCATACGCTACACCCCCAGATATTTATAGCGAAAAGCGATCGAAACCATGATATAGCTCTCGCCTTCCTCTGCGGAGTATCCGATGGAATTCATGCCGCGCCGAAGCTGGATGAATGTCGAATCCTCCGACATATAATAATTTACGTTGTTGGTCACGCCGTCCCGGATCAGGTACACGTGCTTATTACCGTCCTCCGTGGAAATCACCAGCTGATCCCCGGAAACCATCGTGAATGGTCGGGAGGAGCTGCCCAGGGTAATGTGTTCGTTTTTCTGCACATGCTCGATGGTGGGGTTCACCACCGTGCCGATCGCCGTGAGCGTGATGTTCATCCCGGTGCTTTCTGCCGCGCTGTTGTTCTGGATCGTCTTCAGACGCTCGTTAACGCGCTGCTCAAACTCGATCCCGGACGCCGGGATCTCGAACGGGAACTCAAAAAGCGGTTCCCAGCCTGCCATCTCCACCAGGATATCGTCGGCATCCGTGAAAAACGGATCAGGGCACACCAGGCTGATGGTGGCAGGCCGGGCGCTGGGAATGGACTCCACAAAAACGCTTTCGACATAATAGCTGATTTCCCGGAGAACACCGTCCTCCTCGTAAATCAGTCGGCCCTTGGATGCAGGCTTAAAAACCGCATAGAGCAACTCCCGGTTCTGCTGATGATTGCTCAGGGATTTATCCGCAATGGACAGCGTAATCTCGCGCTTGGTAACGACGGAGCCCTGATAGGCAGCTCCGTCGATGCTTGTGTTGTCGTTGGTATACAGATTATTGCGGACCTCGTAGAGGCCCTCTGCATCGATCAGAACGAACGGGGAAAAGGTGTCCCCGAGGACGATGCTGACATTATCATCGTTGATACATGTGATCCGCCTCATCGGTTACACCCCCATTCTCAGCACCATGTCCCGGGTGGCCATACGTGTCTGCCGGGCCACCTCGTAAGGGGACAGGGCTGTAGGACTGTTAATTGTGATATTCTGCGTGTACCCGCCGCCTCCAACATTCCCGAAGCTTGCGGTCTGCCGGGCCATGGAGCCCATGATCCGGTGGCCGTAGTCGCCGATCATCGTGTCAGTCATTGCGCCCATGGCTCTCTCGACAAAGTTAAGGTTCTGCATGATGCCTTCGGCTGCGCCTTCCGGGACGGCCACACCAACCGTGTCCCGCATTACCTTGGACGGGGAGTTGATGTCTAGGTCCTTTTTTGCTGCAGACTGGATCGTGTTGGACAGCTGATTGGCCGCCGACACGAGCACATCCATTTTGCTGAGCATGCCTTCTGCAATGCCTTCAGGAATGGCCTCACCGATGGCCACCCAGTCCAGGTCGAAAGCGCCCTGAATGGTGCTGGCGATAGCGTTGGCCGTGGTCTGGATCAGCTGGGCCTTAGAGACAATGCCTTTCTGAAAGTTACCCATGCTGTCAGCGCCGAGCTTATTCCAGTTATAACTGGAAATCGGGGAGGACAATGTGGTTACTATTGCAGCTGCGGTGACGCCGATCGTTGCTACCATCGAGATCAGGCCGGCGTTGAACTTAACCATCGTGTTGATGCCCAGCGTGGTCCAGTCGTGCATGTTGATGGTGCTGTCGATGCCAGTCACCAGTGTCTGGACGTTGGTGGCGATAATCGGGTTATATGCCACCATGCCGGCATTAAATCGCATCATCATGTTCGTGCCCATCGTCAGCCAATCGAACGTGGTAAACGTGGTACTGATCAGCGTGTTGATGGCACTTACCGTCGTGATGATCGCTGTGCTGCCTGCTGCTATGGCCGTGTTGATGGCATTGATCAGGCCGCTGCCGAGGGCTGTGCCCTCCTCCACGGAGAGGACGGCCTTAATGGCGCCCATGATGGATGTTGCCGCCTGGGTGCCGGCTTCAACGGCTGCGGGGGAAGCGTCCAGGATGCCCTGGGCCACGCCGCCCATGATGTCATCACCGTTCTCTGTGGCTGTGCCTTTATCTTTCTTGAACCATCCGGAAATTGTTTCCCAGATGGATCCGCCGATGCTGGCGAGGGTGTCAATAGCACCCTTGAGCCCGGAGGTGATGGTAGAACCAACCTCGGACCATGGAATCTGGCCGATTGCCGTTTTCGCGGCCTCGAAGCCCGCGGACAGGAAAGAGCCGGTGGCATCTGCAAAGTCTCCGAGGGAGGCCTTCAGCTCGCTGCCGATATCCGGCCACACAATGGCTCCGATCGTCGCCTTGGCCGCGGTGAATCCTGCAGAAATAAACTTGCCAGCCGCATCGGCGAAAGTGCCGACCGCGGTCTTGAGCTTCCCGCCGATGTCGGGCCAGGTAATGCCATCAATGCTCAGTCTTTCAGCGTCGAACAGGTTGAATAACCAGCCTTTTTTCCCGGTCAAAGCCGTTTCGGAGTCCGTCGCGGCCTTGGTACCAGCTGCGGACCAGTCGAGCTTCTCGACGTTCGTCTTTTCGCCTGTGAACAGGTTAACGATCCAGTTTACTTTTTCCGCGAAAAAGTTGATAACGCCGTCATAAATGGCCTTTCCTACTGCGCCCCAGTCGATTTTCGTAATCGCGGTTAAACCTTCCTGGAATAGTCCGGAAAGCCATTCCCCTCCAGCTGTGAGGATGGTTTTGATGCCATTCAGAATGGCGGAACCGATCGCGGGCCAGTCAATCGCCTTTACCGCTCCGACCGCAAGCTCAAAAAGGCCTTTTAGCCAAGCACCTTGCACATCCAGCCAGGCCTTAACTCCTTCGAGGATCTTCAGGCCGACGGTGCTCCAGGAAATGCCTTCAGCTGCAGTTTTGCCGCTTGTGAACAGATTTTTGAGCCATTCACCACCAGCAGTGAGGATCGTACCGATGCCGGTTACAATGGCAGAACCTATCTCGCTCCAGGGTATGGCCTCGATCAGAGCTTTTTCGCCTTTGAACAGAGAAGTTAACCACTCCCCGCCGGTTACCAGGATGGTTTTTATGCCGGTGATGATGGCGGTACCGATCTGGCTCCAGGGGATGGCGTTAGCCGCATTCAGGCCTTCCCGGAACAGGGAAGCCAGCCAGTCTCCGCCAGTTGTAAGAATCGTTTTTAGGCCATTGAGAATCGTCGTGCCGATTGCGGACCACGGCAGGCTGACCACTGCGGCTGCCGCCTCTGTGAAGATGGACCGCAGCCATGCACCGCCCGCGGTCAAGATCGTTTTGATCCCATTGAGGATCATGGTTCCCACTGCCGACCATTCCACCGTACCGATTGCGGTTTTGGCGGCATCGAACAGTGATACGGCCCACGCGCCCAGTATGTCAATGCCGGTGTGGATGCCGTCGAGGATTGCCGTTCCTACAGCGCCCCAGTCGATCCCTGAGATCAACTCAAGGGCCGAGCTGAACAGATCGGCCAGCCACGTACCGAGGACTGCCAGAGCGCCCGTGATGCCGTTAAAGATCGCACTTCCGACACTGGCCCAGTCGATATTTTTGATATAACTGCCGATATCGCTGAAAACCTTAGTCAGGCCTTTCATGGCCTCGGGCAATGCGTCGAAGAACCCCGTCACCAGGTTACCCACCATTGGGAACAGGTTACCCGTGAGGAACGTGGAAGTGGACTCCGCCAAAGCGTTAAGCGCTGTGCCTACGTCCATGCCCAGGGTGATGTAGGCCAGCAGGTTTTTCGCCGCGGATTTCATGGCCGCGAAGGATCCGGAGAAAGTAGACTCCGCCTCTTTGGCCGTTGTTCCGGTGATGCCGAGCTCGCTCTGGATGGCATGGATGGCCTCATAGACGTCAGCCAGGTTATTCAGGTTGTACTTTTTGCCAGTTAATTTCTCAGCGTCTTTAAGCAGACGCTTCATTTCGGTTTTTGTTCCACCATAGCCCAATTTGCATTGTGTTAGCTGCACCTTCATCCGTCCGTGTTATAAGTGCAGATCAGACTATCGCATCGCCCTCGCGGGTGTCCTCTCACTTAGTCGTTCACGCTGGCGTTGCCTTGCGCCCTGTCGTCCCCACCGGGAGGTCCAAGTCAATCAGAGAGGATTCGCACATCGCCCTTCATTTATGCGGCGAGTGC
>CAMOGO010000127.1 GCA_946614075.1 uncultured Lachnospiraceae bacterium
GAGAAGATGCCTCTTCCGCCGGTGGACTCCTCGATCAGGTCCAGGATCTGTTCACGGATCCGCCAGCACTGATAGAAGAGGCTCTCATAGCCAAACGCGTCTGCCAAAAGACCGAGCCACAGAAGGTGGCTGTGCATTCGGGAGAGCTCCATCCAGATCGTGCGCAGATATTTTGCCCTGCCGGGGACCTCCACGCCCATGATCTTCTCCACTGCTTCCACATATCCCATGCCGTGGCCGAAGCTGCAGATTCCGCAGGTTCTCTCCGCGACATAGACCATCTCGTTGAAGTCCTTTTTCACGATCAGGCTCTCCAGCCCTCTGTGCACAAAGCCGATCGAAGGGACCGCTTCTATTACCTTTTCATCCTCAATGACCAGATCCAGGTGGATCGGCTCCGGAAGGACCGGATGCTGCGGGCCAAAGGGAACAACACTTACTTTACCCATATTTTTTTACCATTCCTCCATGTCAAAGCGCTCTGCGGGATCTCAGGCCTTGGCGTCTTTGGGAAGAAGCGGCGCCTCCTCCTCAATGCGGTACAGTTTGTTGTGATAGTCCAGGCTGATCATCCTGATCTTTACGCCGTACATTTCCGCCATCTCATTCTCGTAGAAGACGGCAGTGGGGATAATATCCGTAATGCTGGGGATCTCCTCATCGAGATCCGCTTTGAGGCGGAGCGTCTTGTACTCATATGTGACGTCGTCGGCGAACGAGTAGCTCAGCTCGTATTTTCCTTCATAAAAAGCCGCG
Organism: uncultured Lachnospiraceae bacterium; assembly: GCA_946614075.1. The sequence continues at coordinate 757 of CAMOGO010000127.1, forward strand.
CAGCCCTGGGAAAAACGAAGTCCGCTCTTTTTAAGCTCCATGCACTTCGTGAGAAGCTCGCCTTTCGTAATCTCTATAAGCTCATTTTCAGGACACTTGATCATGTGGTTTCTTCTCTCCTTTATGCCTTCTGACGTATTCGTCGTGCTCTTCGCTCCGTTTCTGGAAGAGTTCAATGGCCTCCACGAGGCCGTCGATGATTGCCTGGGGCCTTGCCGCGCAGCCGGGCACATAGATGTCGACCGGTACAGTTGTGTCGGCGCCTCCGAGAATGTTGTAGCACTCCTTGAAGATTCCGCCCGTGCAGGCGCATGTGCCCACGGCGACCACGACCTTGGGCCTTGGCATCTGGTCATAGAGCTGCTCGACCACTGCCTTGTTCTGGGTGTTGATTCCGCCCGTGATCAGGAAAATATCCGCCTGCAGCGGGTCACCCGTGTTGATGATCCCGAACCGCTCCGCGTCGTAGACCGGAGTCAGGCAGGCGAGGACTTCTATATCGCATCCGTTGCAGCTGCTGCCGTCGTAGTGCAGCACCCACGGTGATTTTTTGACTTTACCCATGATTTACCTCCATATCTGCCTGCCGTCAGCGGATCAGCATCAGGACCAAAAGATTGACGCCGGATGCAAAGAACGTGACAAGCCAGATAAACTGAATCATCTGAGTCCACTTGACCCTCGCACTGGCATTGTCCACGAGGATCAGAAAGAAGAAGACCAGTGCGCACAGAACGGCCGCTCCGAGATAGCTGAGCGGATTCCCCGTCACCGCGAAGAGTCCGACGATGCCCATCAGGAACGAGTTCTCGTACCACTCCGTGATCGTGAAGATGGCCAGGTTGTGCGCTCCCATCTCTGTTTTGACGCCCATGACCAGCTCCTGGTGCGCGTGGTGGGAAGTAGAGATGTCAAAGGGCGACTTTCTCATCTTGACCAGAAGGATCAGCACGAAGGACACGAAGAGACCCGGCATCTTGAAAAGCATGACCGTGTCATTGTTCGCGATCGCCGAGACGCTGAAGGTTCCGCTCACCAGATAGAAACCGACGCCTGCCATGAGGACAGCCGGCTCGTAAGTCATGATCTGGATCAGCTCTCTCGAGGACGCGATCGTGTTATAGGGGGAGCCCGTCACGACCGCGGCAAAATACATAAAGGTCGATGCCGTCGACAGCACGAACAGGCACATCAAAATATCGTTTCCGGCAAAGAAGATCGCGCCGGTGAAGATCATCAGGACCAGGTAGCACAGAAGCAGGGCCGACTGGAAAACACCGATCGCGATGACCTGCTTGTTGAACAGCTTGATCACATCGTAGAAGGGCTGCAGGATCGGCGGTCCGATCCTTCCCTGCATCCTCGCGCTGATCTTTCGGTCAACGCCTTCCATAAGCCCGCCCGCGACCGGGGCCAGCAGTATATACATTATGACAAGAATTGCTGCTCTTACACTCATGCCAGTACACCTCCTACAATGAATGAGACCATGACGGCAAGGACTGCCGCGGTCAGAAGCTGACAATAGAGCATCATCTTGTCCGGCTCGATCCAGCTGTTAAAGTAGTAGTTGGACAGCCACAGCTTCTTCTCCCCACCGAAGGAATCCACAAACGCATTGTTGTTTCCCGTGTTGATACCGCTCATGTAGTTGAGCTTGTAGTTGGTCTGCCTGTTCTTGAAATAGAAGTAAGCAAGGACAGGAATCGCAAATACCAGGCACATGACAAGGACCATCATGGCCAGGATTCCGTTCGGAAGGACGTTTGTAAAGTTGCCGAACATGTCCTCCAGGAGCGGGTCGACGAAGTTGTTGGAGATGATGGGCATCAGGACGCACAGCGCGATCATCAGAATGGCATGGATCGTCAGGGACCACTTTTCGGTGTCGCCCGTGATATCCTTCTTCATCCTCTCGCCGGTCTCATGGCTTCGGCTGATGATCTTGCCCATCCACTTGGTCCAGTAGAAGCTCGTCGTGGCTGAGCCGTAAGTGATGAACATAACGAGCAGGATGTTGCTTCTGTCAACGGCTGCCTTTAGCGCAGACCACTTGGAGATCAGCATACCGAAGGGTGCCAGGAACATGGCGGCAATTCCGATAAACATATAAAAGCCCAGCATAGGCAGGCGGTACAGAAGGCCATGCATATCCTCGATGTCGCGGCTTCCCGTCGCGTTCTCCGTGGCGCCAACGTCCTGGAAAAGCAGGGACTTGGACACCGAGTGGAACATCATGAGGAAAATTCCCGCCCAGACAGTCTCGTGGGCACCGACGCCCGCGCAGGCCGTCATCAGGCCGAGGTTGGAGACGGTCGAAAAGGCCAGCACTTTTTTGCCGTCACTCTGCGAGATCGCCATGATGGAAGCCATAAAGAAGGTGAATCCGCCGATAAATACGACCATATTGCCCGCAGTCGTGCCGCCGAGCGCCGGAGAAAGGCGAAACAGCACATAGATGCCCGCCTTGACCATCGTCGCGGAGTGCAGGAGCGCAGAGGAAGGGGTGGGAGCCACCATGGCGCCCATCAGCCACGTGGAGAACGGAAGCTGCGCCGCCTTGGTGAGGGCCGCCAGCGCAATGAGCGCCACGCAGACCACCGCGGGAGTCATCCCGTCCTGCGCATATCCGATCAGCTCGTGAAGGGACACGCACTGCATCGCTCTGTCAAAATACAGAATGCCGAAAGCCAGCGCCACGCCGCCCAGAAGGTTCATCCAGAGTGCCCTGAAGGAGTTGCGCACTGCCTCCTCTTCCTTTGTGTAGCCGATAAGCAGGAAGGAGCAGACACTGGTCACTTCCCAGAAGAAATCGATCCACAGAAGGCTCTCGGAGAGCACAAAGCCGAACATCGCGCCCAGAAAGATGAACAGGAGCATGAAGAAGTAATTCCTGTGATCCCGCACATCCGTCCTGTGAATGTGGTACCCGTGCATATAGCCGACCGCATAGACGACGATCATGGTACCGATGATTCCGATGATCAGGCACATGAGGATGCTCAGATGGTCTATGTAGATGTGGTAGGTGGGGGCGGGTTTTTGACCCGTCAGCTCCTGCCAGACGATGGCCATCGTGGGAACGATGGACAAGAGGCTGATCCAGTATTTCTTGTGCTTAAAGCACAGGCGCGTGACCAGCACCATCAGGGCGACCTCCGCCGCCAGGATAATGTGATCGATCAGCTCCGTGTTCTGATAGGCCATGATCGGCTTCGCACCGCCCAGCGCCCAGAAAACCGTCAGGGCGATCGTGCAGGAGCCGATGATTGCCGCTGCCACATAGGTGACATAGGCCCGCATTTTGTTGTCCTTTATGTAATACATCAAAGGCGCGCACAAAAGCGGGAAAAGGATTAGAAAGACTGTGATTTGCATTTTCCGTTTCCCTTTCTGACTTCTTTTATTTCATATTCTGTAAAGTTAAAAATATATCAAAGCCAAACGGTATTATAAACCTCTTTGGAAGAAAAGTCTTGTGCAATTTTTCATCAAGATAATTCCCGCGGACTGCTTTTTATCGGCGGACTGCTCATTCCGGTCCGCGGGTCCCCTCCGTCTCCATCGTCAGTTCCGAGAGGGTCATCCCCTTTCCCGCCAGGATCTCCCCCTCACTGCTGCCGCACGCCGGGCAGGCATAGGAGTGCTCCCGGTCGGGGTGGTATTCTTCCCCGCATCCCGCGCAGCGGATCCTGACCGGCACGACCTTTACTCTCAGCTCTGCCCCCTCCAGGATCGTCCCTCTCACAGCTTCCGGATAATACTTGTGCAGGTACTCCGGAACAATATCTGTCATCTCTCCCACATCCACCGTGAGACTGTGAACGCGAACCGCTCCGCATTCGCCCGCCCTTCGAAGGGCCAGGTTCACAAACCGGAGCACATAACTCATTTCATGCATTGTGTACTATATCCTTTTGTCTTTTCTGCCGCTTACCGGGATTCCCTGCACGGAAATCCCCGAATGAATCTTCCCGCGCAGCTTCGCGCGGCCATGTCCAGCCTCAGCGCGGCCGCCTCCTGCTGTCCGTTCATGATCGCCGTCAGGAGCTCTCCGGTCA
>CAMOGO010000128.1 GCA_946614075.1 uncultured Lachnospiraceae bacterium
GGTCATCTTGGAGATGGCGGTGTTGGCACGGTCGGAGCAGCCAACAGCACCACGGATGCCGAAGCCTCTCTCGGTGAAGTTCAGACCATTACGGCAGATACGGCCGATACCATCGGTCTTGACCCACTTGATGAGGGAAGTATCAACGCCACCCTGAAGGATGAAATCCTCCATCAGCTTACCAACCTCATTGTCAGCAAAAGCAGTGATAACACCGGTCTTCATGCCGAAGCATCTGCGAAGTCCACGTACGACGTTGTACTCGCCGCCGCCTTCCCATGCGCGGAAGGAACGAGCTGTACGGATACGGCCCTCGCCCGGATCCAGACGGAGCATGATCTCGCCCAGAGATACGGCATCATAGGTGCACTCATTTGCCGGCTTCAGATTTAAATTCATAGTTTTGTCCTCCTTGAATTTCTTATCCTGTTGTTTACTACATCTGCCATACGTAAATGACAGATTTACAGCCACATTATACCCGTCCTGGTCCCTATTGGCAATAAAAATGTCAAATTTAACCAAAGTCGCGGGACCAATGCCATTCCGGGATTGTCCATATCCCTTTTTTTCTCTGACAATTTCCAGGATGTACTTTTATTGAATCACGACTGCTTGCCTGTACAAAGCATTATAATGCTTCAGGAAGGACTGCATCGGATAGTAGGTGAAGGTGCCGTAGGTCGGGTTTGCGAGGCAGACCATGCCGGCGCCGTATCCGGCCAGAACCATGCAGTGTTCCGGCGAAATCCATTCCATAAGCTCCTCTCCCACATACCAGGTAGCCCCGGCGTGCGGCTCCTCATTGTCGTAGGTTCCCCAGATAATCACGGGAACTCCGGCGTCGATATAGTCAAAAAGGTCCAGAAGCTCTGTTCCGGTCAGGTCCAGCGCGTGAAGATCGGATCCGATGGACTGCAGATAGGCGTTCGCGCATTTGACCAGCACGGGAGCATAGCATCCGTAGCTGTCCGGATCCCGGGGATCTCCCAGGAAAACCTTCCGGAAATCCGACTCCCACATTTCTCCCTTTTCCAGAAAATCGTCGGCGAGGACCTCCTTGTCCACCTCGATCCCGTAGTAGGCAAGATCGATCGCAAGAGCCGTCACCTCGCAGCCGGTCGGCAGCTCAGGAAACTGGCAGATTGGCTGTACCCCCTCCACAAAGGTGATATCGGTCGTCTGCTCCGCCCCGTCCGTACTTCCGGTGCTCGGAACCACGGTACCGGATACCGGTGTCTGGCCGGCGCCAGGATCTGCCCCCGCGGCAGCCGCGGTATTCCCTGACAGTTCCTGGGCCCGTGCTTTCAGTGCCCGGAAATAGACGCCATAGGGAGTCTCCAGAGCATCCCTCAGCAGAACCTGGTACAGTCCCTCTGCCTGCCAGACGGCTGGCATCCCAGCGAGGTAGGTGCCCACGGGGAAAAGGACATCGGTGTCCTCCATCAGGGCCCTTGCGGCTTCCCAGATCGCTGCATCCTCTTCCCTGCCCACGAGATTGTCCGGCAGAGTTTCTGTCGTCATGTCCGCAGTCTCCGTCTGTCCCGTCGTTTCCCCGGTCACTCCCTGAGGAACCTGGAGACTCTGGGGTTCTTGAGGACTCTGGGGTTCTTGAGGGCTCTGCTGTCCCGGCACGATCCCCGGCTGGCCTGCTTCTTCCTCAGTCTGTGTCTGTGTCTCCTGTGGCAGCTCCTCGGCTGTTGCCCGCCGCCCCGAGGTGTACGACACGGATCCTGCTGCATGTGACAATGACTGAGACCCGTAAAGGTCCGGCCCGGCTGCATAGGACAAAGGACCGGCTGCCATCACGAGGGACAGCAGCCAGGCAGCGAAACAGACGAGAGGACGCAGTCTCGCGGCTGCGGTCCTCTCCCTTTTGGATTCTGTTGTCAGGATTTTATGCTTCTTAAGCATTTCAGTCCAAACTCCTTAGCTAATTTCCGTAATTCAGCGGTGCCTCCGGGTCCGTTGAGAAGTAGTTTCTTAAGACATAGCCAAACTGATCTCCATACTGGACATAGTAGAACTCACCGACCGTTCCATAATAGGTGACCGCCGCGCGGCTCGGGACCTGAGCCAGGCTTTCGCCGGCCCGGGACGCGATCGACCGCAGAGTCGCCCACTCGCTGGCGCAGCAGTAAAGGATCGTCTCACCCTTCGACGTGCTGCTGCCACTGCCGTAATTCAGCTCGGCGAAAGGATCCGTCGAGAAGAAATCCTTCAGGACGTAGCCGCCCTGTCCCTTGTAGGAAACCAGGTAAAATTCGCCGACCGAGCTGATATACAGCGCGCTGTCGCGGCTCGGGATCTGTGTCAGCTCCTCTCCCTCACGAGAAGGCGTCGCCCGCAGTGTGGCCGATTCGCTCGCCCTGCAGTAAAGGTTGATGCCGGTCGAGGTCGTCTTGCTGCCGCTGCCGTAATTCAGCGGTGCATTGATGTTGGTGGAGAAGAACTCCTGCAGGACATATCCGTTCGTTCCCAGGTAGTTTACGTAGTAGAACTCGCCGACTGCACCCAGATAGGTCACGGCTGCACGGGACGGGATGTGTCCCAGGTCTGCACCGCTCCGGTCTGCGATCGAGCGAAGGGTGACAAACTCGCTGGCGCAGCAGTAAAGGACGATATCGGAAGACACCGTGACACTGCCATCGCCGTAATTGAGCGGCGCGTTCGGATCGATGGAGAAGAAATCCATCAGGGCATAGCCCGTCTGTCCGCCGTAGGAAATATAGTAGAATTCGCCGGCGGAACCCAGATAGGTCGCCACGCCCCGGGTGGGGATCGTCGTCAGGGCCGTCGCCTGGCGGCTCGGCTCGCTACGAAGGGTTACATACTCGCTGGCACAGCAGTAAAGCGTGATCTCCGGTATGGCAGGCGTCGTTTCCGGAGCTGACGGTGCCGCAGGCGCTGACGGATTATCCGTCCCGGCACTCTGCGATGTATGGTCATCACTGGTTGCGTTTCCGTCAAAAAGGGCGATCTCGCTGATGCAGGTATCCTGATACTTGCTGCCGGCCTCTACCGTCTCGATCGTAAATTTGACCCAGGTTGCCGTGATCTTCCGTCCCAACGGAATGATGTCATAAGGATAACCGTAAAGATTGGTCAGCATCCAGGCCGACCCGTCGGAACACTCCATCCGGATCGAAGCAGGACGTCCGTTTTTCAGATAAATATCATCGTTTTTCTGGAAACCGTTTGCGATGGAAACTCCGGTGAACGTAAACTCCGTCTGGGAGCTCAGCTGGATCCACTGCCCCTCTCCGTTTCCGGCGGCGCCTTCATTCCAGGCCGTCGTGACATCGCCGTCCAGAACCAAAGCCGGATCATAGGAGGAGACGGTGTCCGTCGGCAGCGTGGAGGATGCCGATGCCGTCAGTCCCTGGACATAGGACGGTCCGCAGACGCGGTCAAAGGACAGAAGGGTATAGCCTAAGAGGCTCTGCTCAGAAGGCTTGAACTCCGCCACAAAACGTCCCCGGTACTCATCTCCGCCATTGGAATACAGGCAGGAAGCACCCTCGACAAAGAAGCGGCCATCCTCGATGTACGCCGTGTCGATGACCTGCTCCGGCACCGGATCTCCGTCAGCTAACAGCAGGAAAAACTCATTCTCGGCAATCCTTGCGCTGGTGATCCCGTTTGACTCAGGCTCCGGCATGGTTCTGCCAAAGACAGACATGGAAAGTGCCTGGATCCCGATCAGCGGATAAATGGCCTCCTGCCCCACGATCGACTTTGTGATCCCGAGCGCCGCCAGATGGGAGTCATCCGTCTCGCCGTAGCTCATGTCAAAGCGGATCATGCGGGAGAAAACCGAATACAGTGTAGAAGCCGGCCAGGTGACAGGCGATGTCCCGAGAATCTCCTTCATTGCCATATCGCTCCCTGTGGTCCCATCTTCCAGGGGAAGCACCAATCCGGAAAGCATGAACTCCAGATGATCCTTTTCTTCCTCGCTCAGTGTGAAATACGTTCTCTCCGGCTCCTGCGCGGTCACCTCGGTCGCCTCGGCGGCCATTTTCACCGCACCTGCTCCGAAAGCTCCGGTCCGCATTTCCGGCGCAGCCAGAGCGCTCACCGCGCCAAAGCACTGTCCTACAGCCATCACCGCTGCCAACAGTAAGCCGACCCTGTTTCTTTTGCTCATTCCTACCATCCTCCCAGTTTCATTTTTCTGACAACACCTAATGCTGCGTCAAATACTGCCTTAGTATCCGTTCTTTCCTTTTTCCCGCCTGCAGGATTGCCTGATCTACGGGATTGATACGCCATACTCCTCGCCCAAAGCTTTAAGGAGCTCCGGATCGCCAGCCATCATGAACTCATCGCAGGCTGCCACCAGGTCGCTTCCCGTCGGGAAGGCAACGCTGTAAGTAAACGGCTGCAGCCGGATAACAGCCAGGCCCTCCAGCTTTCCTGCGTCCTGTGCTTCTTGCATCTGCTTCTCCGAAAGCAGAGCCCCATCGACCGATCCACTCGTGACACCGGCTATAGCCGACCCCGGCTCAGACATATAGGTCACACTCGCATCATAAGCATAGCAGGTGTATTCACCGATCGAACCGGCCTCGACAGACAGATACATGCCCGCCAGGTCCTCACACACATCGCGGTCAGCCTTATCCTCTGTCGTAATCAGGTAAACAACATCCGCGGCGTAAGGCGAAGTAAAATCTACCATTTCCTCCCGCTCGGGCGTTGCCTGGATTCCATTCCATGCGCAGTCAACCGTACCGTTTGAGACAGCAATCATCAGTTCATCAAACGCCATCGGGACAAACTCTACCTCGACGCCCAGCCACT
>CAMOGO010000129.1 GCA_946614075.1 uncultured Lachnospiraceae bacterium
CCAGCTCTCAACCTCGGTCACGAAATAGGACTCCAGGCTGCTGTAAAGAGCCTGCAGCTCCGGGTTGATCGTAAAGCCCTTCGCCTGAAGTGCCTGTACGAAATCAACGGTATCAGCATCCGTTCCCTCGTTGGGAGTCAGGGATGAACCCATGTCGCCGCCGCGGACCGGATAGTAGCTGGAGAAACCGAGCAGGGATACCTTGCCCTTTTCCTCTGCTGTCAGAGGCAGTGCTCCATTGTTCTTCAGCAGAACAGAGCCTTCCTCGCTCATCCGCTCGCCAAGGTCCTGAATCGCCTGGACCAGCTCGGTAGTATTGGCGTAGTCGGACTGATAGGTGTACAGATCGTCAAGATCCTCTTCCGCAGTCACCAGCTTGGTGCTGGAGGTGCCGAGGAACTTATCGATGTCGGTACGGAATGAATTTACGACGGTTCCGCCAACCAGCGCCAGCACCGTGATGGATGCTGTGATGGCGGCAAATCCACGCCAGAGACGCTCAGCGCCTCTCTTCTTTTTGCCTTCCATTCTTTTGTTTCCTCCTGTTGGTTTTTTGCCTGCGGGACATACCCGCATGATTTATGGATCCGGCCGCGGTGATGACTTGCTGTCACGAAAGTCCACACCGCCTGACGGTTCCTTCTTTACCGGTCTTCCGGCCGGAAAGGTTCATTTTTCACAGCCCTGGAAATGGCTTTCCTATGCGTCTTTCTTTTACACCATGCTTTACAGGTCGTAGACGCCGCTTCCCAGTGTGCACTCTTTTCCGTTCCAGGTGATGGTGCAGGTCGTTCCGACCGGAACCTCCACGTGGATCTTCGCCTGGCCGTTCTCACAGCTCCAGTCGGAGACGATCTTGCCGTACGGAGTCAGCGTCTTTGCGCATGCCGAGGTGATCCCGCCGCCGATCAAAGGCTTCACGGCGAAGGTGCGGTATCCGGGCGACGTGGGCTCAATGCCTGCTACACGGCGGTACAGGAAATCGCCGACTGCGCCGGAGGCGTAATGATTGTAGGAAATCATGGCATCCGTGCCGTCGTTTCCGATCGGGCAGACACCGTTTTCGTCCAGTCCGTCCCAACGCTCCCAGATCGTCGTCGCACCGACCTTCACCTCATACAGCCAGGACGGGCATTTCGTATTGGTGAGCATCTTAAAGGCGGTCTCCTCCTCCCCATTGTCCGCCAGGGTAAAGAGGATGTAGGGGGTGCCCGGGAAGCCGGTTCCGATGCAGTAGTCTCCGCGCTTCACCAGATTTGCCAGGTTCTGCGTAGCCTTCTTCTGAATCTCTGCCGTCGGGAACATATTCATATGGATCGGCAGGACGTATCCGGTCTGGAACTCGTTGGCCAGCTTGCCGTTTCCATCGGTGAAGACCGATACATAGGCATCCGCGACCTTTTCGGACAGATCCTTGTAGTAAGCCGCATCGGCTGTCTCGCCCAGGATCTCGGCGATCTTCGCCGCAAGGGCAGAGGTATTATGCAGGGAGGCTGTCGCCGTCCACTTTGCGCGGCCCTGCCACTGAGACATCTTCGGAACGTCCGGGGCGACCCAGTCACCAAAATGCAGCGTAGCCGGTGTATTCCAGATATAACGGTTCTTGCCGAACGAGAAAAGCCCGGCCCAGAACTTGCAAGCCTTAATATACTTCTTCATCATCGGGAAGAAGCGGCGGAGGATCTCCTTATCGCCTCTGGCCATGTATTCTGCCCAGGGAACCAGCACACAGGCATCGCCCCACCAGTCGATCGCCATCTCCGGCATCGTAGCGGGGAAGCCGTAGCCCTGTACCGGTACCGTGTTCGGGATGCCGCCGGTCGGCAGCTGCTCCGATTGCACATCGATCAGCCATTTATTCAGGAAGCGGCTCATATCGAAGTTAAAGCAGGCAGTCGGGGAGAAAACGGCGATGTCGCCGGTCCATCCCATCCTTTCATCTCGCTGCGGGCAGTCGGTCGGGATGTCAAAGAGATTGGACTTCGCACCCCAGATGATATTGTGCTGCAGCTGATTGATCATCTCATTGGAGCAGTGGAAATCGCCGATCGTACTCAGATCCGAGTACATCGCCACGCCCGTCAGCTCGATGTCCTCCGGGGCAATGCCCTCGACGCTCGCGTACCGGAAGCCCATGTAGGTCAGGGTCGGCATGTACTCCTGCTCTCCCTCGCGGCAGATATATTGTGCGGTTGCCTTCGCGCTGCGAAGGAAAAAGACATTCAGCGTTCCGTCGGGGTTCAGGATCTCCGCATGGCGGACGGTGATCACCTGCCCAGCCTTTGCGTTTTTGATCTTCATCCTCACGACGCCCGCGAAATTCTGTCCGAAATCGTAGATCCACGTCTTACCAACCGGATTGACGGAAACCGGCTTCATCTCCTCGTGTGTCTTTACCGGGGAACCATAGTCCGCCAGAAGCTTCGGGGAAATCCGTAAGCTCTCACGGGCGGCCTTCTTCCAGGAAATCCGGTCCAGGCTGATCGTCGCATCGTAGGTCTCTCCATCGTAAAGATCCGCCATCCGGACATTACCGTCCTCGGTGACCTCCCAGGTATCATCGGTACCGATGACAGCCTTGCTCCCATCCTCGTACTCGACATGCAGCTCGGCGAGGAAAGCCTGCCGGTCGCCGTTGTGGCGATTGACACGGGTGAAGACAAAGGAGCCGACCGCCCAGCCGCCTGCGACCACTGCCGTCAGGACACTGCCGTCTGCCACCTGATCCGTCACATCGTAGACCTGGTACATCAGCTGGCTCTTATACGAGGTGAAGCCCGGTGCAAAGTACCTGTCGCCGACCTTCGTCCCGTCGATCGCCAGCTCATAGATGCCAAGAGCCGTCGCGTAAAGCTTTGCGCTCTTCACGGCACCCGTTAAGGAAAGCTTCTTCCGGAAGGTCATCGGCACCGGAGAAACCTTTTTTTCTTTAAATACATAAGTTGGATCGCTGATCCAGGCTCCCTTCCAGGGATCGGAAAGCTTTCCGGTTTCAAACTTCAGCTCTGCCTTGGCCGTCTCGCCCGTCGACGCGGTGACGCAAAGCTTCGCCTCGTAAACGGTGCAAGGCTTCAGCGCAGGACCGTCATATCTCGTCGCCGTCTGATCGACCGCATCCGTCTTCCAGTCACCGACCTTAAGCTCTGCCTTTGCGATCGATACATCCTTGCCGTCACTCACCACGTAGAAGGTGAATTTCGGTCTGGATACATCCGTGACACAGCCCGCCGTCAGATTTTCTACAGCAAAATTACGGATTTCAAACATCGGAATGCTTCCTCCTTATATAAAAATGGTAGCCAGATCAAACCTATCTGACTACCATTTTATCTATTTTTCACAATTTGAATCAGGAAATACGTGAACGGTCCGAATTTCGCCGTGAACGGTAAAAAATACAATTTGTCCTTCTAGCGGCCTGTTTTTCCCAGATATTCGTTCATCGCGTCGATCAGTGCCTTCTTCCGGGAGCGGCTCACCTGCAGGGTGTCCTTGCCGACCTGGATGTCAAAGCCATTGATCCCGTCGATGTACTCCAGATTTACAAGATACCCCTTATTTCCCTTGAAAAAAGGCTCATCGGAAAGGGCTTCCTCCACCTCGCGCATGGTGCCTCTCGCCTCCACATCCTCCTCCGTCGTGTGGTAGACCAGATCGTGATCAAACACCTCGACATACCGGATCCGGGAGACGTCGAGCTTCTGCTTGCCGCCCTTGACCGCAACCGTCAGGAAGCGCCGGTCCGGTTTTTTACGATGATCGAGGGCTCTTTCGATGGTCCGGGCAAAAATCGTATAGCTGACCGGCTTGACGATATAGTCAAAGGCCTGCACCTTGTACCCCTGGATGGCATACTGCGGCGCATCCGTGATGAATACGATGATCACGTCCGTATCCTTCTCCCGGATCGCCTCGGCGGCCTTCATTCCGTTCATAAAACGCATATTGATATCCATCAGGATAATGTCATAATTCCCCTGATAGCCCTGCGTGATCTCATCCCCATCGGTGTAGGCCGTCACGCGAATCTTCTCTCCGTGCTCCCTCTCATACTGCTCCAGGTAATCCGAGAATTGTTTTGTGTAATTCGGATCATCTTCAACGATAGCAATCTGGACCATGACCATTCTCCCACTGCTCACTTATGGCTTTTATGCTTTTACGTTGTCGGCTTTTCTTGTCCCTTCACCGGAATCAGGATGCCGACCTGAAACCAGCCGTTTTCTGCGGATATTCTGACAGAGCCTCCGTATTTCTCCGCGATATTCTTGATACTCTTGACGCCGAAGCCATGATTCCTAACGTCCTTTTTGGAGGTCAGGGGCAATCCGTTCTGAAACTGGATATTGCCTTCATACCGGTTTTCCACCAGGATCCGCAAAAACCCTTTCTGACGGGAAACCGTGAGATGGATCAGCCTCTCATCCGGATCCGAAAGAGCCCGGACGCCCTCGATCGCATTGTCCAGTGTGTTTCCGAACAGCGCGCTTAAATCCATGACATCCATAAAGTCCAGGGCGCTCCCGTCTGCGACGGTTGTCATGTGGATCCCTTCCTTCTGGCAAAGAATGCTCTTGGTCATCAGGATCGTGTCCAGGAAATGGTTCCCGGTGCGGTTTAGGGCCTCGAACTGCCGGATCTCCTGTTCCATCTGCGTCAGGTACTTCGTCTTTTCCTCGCTTCCGATCTCGCTCTTTAAAATCGCGATCTGATGCTTCAGGTCGTGGTATTTCTGGTTGACCAGGGCGACGCTCTCCTCCGCCATCTGGTAGCTGGAATACTGCATCTCGAGCATACGCTGCAGGG
>CAMOGO010000130.1 GCA_946614075.1 uncultured Lachnospiraceae bacterium
GCATTTTCCGTCCCAATCTCCGCCACGATCTCCGCCAGATCCGTCAGCAGCTGATATTGGAAATAGAGTTCCACTACTCCCGGGATCCACCAGAGACTCCTCAGAGGATTAGCAAGGGAGAAAAACCGCAGGACCCACTCTACAAGGGATACTGCCATCAGTACCTTCGCGAGCGGTATCAGAAGCGACATGCTCTGACGCTTCGCTTCCAGTTTCTCAATGCCCTCCTTTAGAAAAGCATAGCCGATAAACGAGGGCAGCAGCTGCAGCGTTCCGATCTGGATTTTCACCCAGAGGAAGATATAGCCGATGAGAAGCGAGTCGCAGGCCTCCTCCACGGCATTTTTCACCGGTTCCGCCGGAGCCTCCGCTGTCGAGGCTTCTGCTGCCGGAGTTTTTTCCACCAGACCCTCCGCTGCCGAGGCTTCTGCTGTCAAGGTTTTTGCTGTCAGCCCCTCCTCTGCCGAGGCTTCTGCTGTCAAGGTTTTTGCTGTCAGGCCCTCCGCTGCCGAGGCTTCTGCTGCCGGAGTTTTTTCCACCAGACCCTCCGCCGCCGAGGCTTCCGTCTTTTTGTCCTCCAGCCAATCACTCATGGTCTACACCTCCCATCCGGACCGCCGCCTTTTCCTTTCCATTCTGGAAAATCCTTACGCCGATCGGTCCCTCGGCTGCTTCAAAGGCTTCCTCCGCATCGGTATAGAAAGTACCCAGAAGGACCATCGTCCCATCCCAGTTGTCCTCGTCACGGGTTGCTCGAACCAGCCCAAAAAGGCCGTCATTCGAGGAATAGGACTTATCGCCTGCTCCATAGCTCTTCGACGTCTCCTCCCAGGATTCCCCGTGATCCTCACTCAGAGCCAGGACCGTTCCCTGAACCTCCACATAATCGCCAGACACTTCGCCTGCTTCATGGGTGCCTCCCAAGGCATCGTACTTCAGGCGGACCGTCACGATTCCTGTCGAAAAGGAAGCATCCGGGTCGACCCGGTCCGGAATGCGAACCGTCTCCGATATGGCACTTCCAAACAAGTATTCCGCCGCGCCATTTTGGGACCAGCCCTCCGGCTGCGAAACCGCAAGTTCGCTCCGGATCCAGGCCTCCACCGTCCCATATCCGGTATCTGCCATCAGTGTTTGCTGCCAGACTTCCTTCGGCGCCTCAAGTCGTTCATTGGCAGTCGAGAAAACGATGAGCCGTCCTTCAGCCTCGGCCTTCTGCGTGCTGCCCGGTTCCTCTCCCATTTCCTGCGCAGTTATCTCGATGACCGACCAGCCATCCGAATCCCTCACTACCTCAACGGGGACAAGTACCGTGCAGTAAAGAGGCAGCTCACCCGATGCGATTGCTGCGGCGATCTCCTCCTGAACATAGCCATAGCTATAGGCCATCTGGAACGACAGCCAGGCTTTCATCCGGTCCGGTCCCTCCCAGAAAGCGCTCAGGATTTTCATCTCTGTTTGTTCTGTATAGGACGCCGCGTTGTTCATAGTCAGGGTTTCCCTCAGGTAAGCAGGGCGCTCTTTCATCCCTCCTTGCCCCACTGGGGAGGCCATGGCCAGATAGGTGTCATTTTCAAAAAACAGGCCCTTCGCGTAGGTGTCAAGTGCCGCTGCCGGTGTGGAACAGCGGTTGATCCGCGTGACAGACTCAGCCGCGAGCCGACCCAGAGAGCTAAAGCGATCCGGGTGATAGAGTTCATCGGCATATGTCGTGCGGCTTCCGGACAGACAAAACGCGCCGGTCAGAAACAGGATGCACACCGAGGCGAGCGCTATTCCCTTCGGATATTTCCGGAAACGGACGATCGCCTCGATCCTCTTGGCGATCATCGGTCCGCCATTGGAGATCGAGGTCGTGCCCGGAAACCGGGCATACTGGTCATTCGCCATTTTCAGCAGGATCCGTCCGTATTCCCGGCAGTCCTCCCCGGAAAGGCGCTCCAGCACCCGCTGGTCGCACAGGGTCTCCATGTCATTGCCAACCTGATCAAACACATACTGCAGGAAGGGATTGCACCAGTGAAGGGCACGCAGGATGCACCAGAAAAGGTTCTGCAGCGTATCGCCATACCGGAGATGCAGGAACTCGTGAAGCAGGATTTTCTCCTCCGTATTTTCCTGGGAAGACTCCTCCGGAAGCACCAGCACCGGGCGGAGCACGCCGCAGATGAAGGCCGACCGGATCTGAGGAATGCGGATAGCCGGGCAGTCCTTCAGCCCGTACCGGAGGGCCACCTCGCGGATTTTCTCCTTCTCCTCACCGGAAACCGGCGTCCCTGTCCGCAGGAACCTCCGCAAACCGATATAGGCTGCCAGATACCTCGCGAGGACTACGAGAACACCGCCCACGTAAACCAAAAACAGCACATCCGTCACGCTGTGCGGCAGCCCGGTCACCACCGGAAGCGGGGCCGAAACTCTCACCGGAAGCTGCGGGGCGCTGTAAGCGGACGAGAGCAGACCCTCCACGGCAGTCTTTGCCATCTCCACCAGCAAGGCCAGCGGGATGAGGAAGCTCCTTTTGGTATTTGCAGGAATGAGAACGCGCAGAGCCAGTATCCCCCACGCAGCATACTGCCATCTGGGCGACAGCTTATCCTGGAAGCATCTTTTTAAAACCAGCAGAATGACAGCGGTTAAGGACACGGAAATCGTCTGGTACAGAAAGCTCCAAAGATTCGCCATGGCTATACCTCCATCTCATCGAGCAGCTTTTTCAGATGCTCGATTTCCTCTCTGGGAATCCGGTTCTCCTTCAGGAAAGCGGCGATCATATCTCCCGCCGCGCCATCGTAGACCTTCCGGAGGAATTTCTCCCTCTCCTCGCGGGCACACTCCTCGCGGCTGACCCCCGCCTCATAAGGCTCCGCCTGGGTCCGGTCGATCTTCACCAGTCCCTTTCCCTCCATCCGGGTCAGGTAGGTAAACACTGTCTTCCGGCTCCAGCCCTGCACCGGCTCCAGCCTCTTTGTAATCTCACCCAGGGAGAACCGCTCCCCGGACCACAAAACATCCATGATCGACCACTCCGGATCTGTCAGAATCATAACATCTCCTCCTTTCCGCACTTGGATTATCACAATTCCCTATTTCAACTCCCTATTTCAATTCCCTATTTCAATTCTCTATTTCAGTTATCAAAATTCGGATTTTCAGTTATCGCAAATAGGCAGTGACAGCGAAAGCCGCCCGCTCGTCAAGGAATCTATCCTCTTTTTAAGCTTCTTCTTCCTACATCTGTAGGACTAATTCTATCTTACATCTGTAGGACACTTCTGTCAACAGCCTCTTTTCCCGATTTTTACGGGTTTCTCTGTTCCTCATGTAAAAACCCACGTATCCGAAAAGGCTGTCGAAAGCTGTTCTTCCTTTTTTTACGTGGGAATCTCCAATCTGCTGGTTCTTCCCCGTATCTCTCTTCTCCTCGAATCGCTCCTATCGACTAATATTACGTGGTTCTCGGCGGATCAAATAAACTACCCCGTAATGCTCATCAGCTCTTGGCTCTCATTGGCCATTTCACTACGTGGGATTCTCTGTATACAGCGTGTTCCCACGTAGTTTTTCAGAATCTTCCTTTTTTTCTTCCCCTTGACTACGGGTGGCCTATTGTGGTCTGATCCTTTCCCACGTAGTTTTCCTCATGTCATCCATTTCTGCCTTCTCAATGTACGGGATAACTAAGCATCCAAGGGGAATTCCCACGTAGTTTTCACGCCAGGTACCTTTTTCAAATCGAGTAGGAGGCGGCCTGCCGACTCCTACTCGCCGCACCGGCCGCCCAGTCCCGTAAGGCAGCAATTGCCTTTGGCCGCCCAGTCCCGTAAGACAACCATTACCTTTGGGCGGCCGTGTGCATATAAAAAAGCCGCCCTTATGCTCAGGCGGCTTTCTGGTCTGCATACTTAGTTCATGTATCCCGGCGTGGCCTTTTTCAGGCTCACGTAAAACTCGGTGAAGGTTGCCTCAATATACGGGCGGACAAGCACGGTCACAATGCCGAAGGTCAGGACGCCCAGAAGCATCCAGCCGATAAAGGAGAGCTCCAGGATAAAGGCCTCCATCTTATGCCCGTTCATCAAGGTCTTGCTGCGCTCCAGCGCCTCCTGCCAGTCCATGTACGGATTGTCCGCCAGGACGTAGGGCACCATGCGGTACTCATAATACTTGATGATGCCGGGGATGATCAGCAGCAGGGTGAACAGGAAGATAAAAACATAGCGCATCAGCATCGCAAACATGATGCCGGGATATCTTCCGTCCTTAAAGCCCTCCAGCAGTATCCCGACGCCGGCTCCGGAAAGCTCATTCCGGCTCTGCAGGAAATACCGCGCCGCACCGACGATCAGGATATTACCTACCAGGATCGTCAGAAGGAAGATGAGAAAGGATCCTCTTCCGGTGTTCACGGTAAAGGTCTGAATGCTGCCGCTTTCCGTCACAACCTGGACCGTTCTCCGACCAAAATTCATGATCGTCTCCACCGTGCCGTCAAACAAAGACAGCAGCAGGCACACAATCAGCGCCTCAACATAGTAAACCTTCAAAGCCTCACGGGCTTTATACTTCAGTTCTGCTCTCGATGGCATTTTCATTTCCCCCTTCTTTGGCAAGTCAGATAAAAGCGTACGGATTGCCACGCTGTTTAGGCAGCTTCCTCACTCCGCTTCCTCATAGTAAATGAAAGCGTACGGATTGCTCCGCTGCTGCGCAGCTCCCGCAATCCTGCAACAAAACTCGACAATCGGCCCAGTCACTTCGTTCCTGTCCCTTTTTGTCTCGTTTTGTTGCTCGCTCGGATGCA
>CAMOGO010000131.1 GCA_946614075.1 uncultured Lachnospiraceae bacterium
TGGGGCCGGGGTCAAGGCGGCCATGCGTGCGATCCCGCTCCTACGGCATGCCGGGCACTCCATCAAGGTTCTGAACATGCGTCCGTATAAAGATCCGGATGAGTTCATGAAGGCGCTTGGCGCGGAGGAGTTCACCAAGCGGATCGAGAATGCGGAGAATTATTTCCTGTACCAGATCGCCCAGACCGGCAAGGATTTTGATCTGAGTGATCCGGAGCAGAAGACCCGGTTTTCCCACGAGGTGGCGAAGCGCCTGGCAGGGATCGAGGATGAGATGGCCCGTTCCTACTACCTGGATGTGATCTGCGACCGGCACATGCTGCCAAAGGACCTGATGAAAAAGCAGGTGGCCTACTATGGGAATCAGGTCGGCATCATGGCGAAGGGCGACGACCGCCAGGACACCAGGGAGGATGCCTTTGAGGAAAGGACGAACGTCCGCAATGACGCACAGAAGGGCCTTTCGCGGAAGGACAAGGAGAATGGCATCCGGAAGGTGGAGCGTATCCTTCTGACCTGGCTGAGTGCCGAGCCGAGGCTATTTCCCAAGGTAGCCGAGATCTTAAGCCCGGAGGATTTTGAGGAGGGCGTCTACCGCCAGGTGGCGGAAAAGGTCTGGGAAGGCCTGAAAAAGGGCAGCGTCGAGCCAGCCTCGATCATCAATGCCTTTGTGGAGGATGAGGAGATGCTGCAGGAGGCGGTGCAGATTTTCAACACGCCGCTGCCGGAGAGTCTGAGCCGTGAGGAACGGGAGAAGGCCTTCTCCGAGAGCATCATCCGGATCCGGTCCAACAGCCTGAATCAAAAGGGCCGTACCGCGACCGATATGAAGGCCCTGCAGGAGATCATCCGCGAGCAGAATCGTCTCGCCACCCTGAAGATCCGGTTAGAGGATTAGGTCAGGAAATATGGCGGAAGGATCCGGTATTCGGGTCAGAGGAGATTTTGCGGAGACCGCTGAAAAGGAAGGAAGTTTAAGCGAATGGAATTGTCAAGCAGACTGGAGGCGATCCTGGCGATGGCTGACCCCGGCTGCCGCGTGGCGGATATCGGGACGGATCATGCTTTTTTGCCGATCGAGCTCGTAAGGCGAGGGATTGCTTTATCCGCTGTGGCAATGGATGTGCGGGAAGGCCCCCTGGAAAGGGCTACGGCTCATGTGCAGGAGGCCGGTCTGTCCGAGCGAATCGTGGTCCGGCTTTCCGATGGCCTCGATAAGCTTTTGCCCGGCGAGGCGGACACGGTCGTGATCGCGGGGATGGGCGGAAGACTCATGGTGCATATCCTGGAGAGGCGTGCGCATGTGGACGAGAGCATCAAGACCTGGATCCTGTCCCCTCACTCGGAGGCGGAGTGGGTACGCCGGTATCTGAACGAGCAGGGACTCATCCTGACGAATGAGGATCTGGTGCAGGAGGATGGCAAGTTTTATCCTGTCATGAAGGCAGCTGCCGGGCCTGACAGGGTGCGGGATGCGGGCCGGATGCGGGCCCTTGATTCCGGTGAGGATTTTACGGTTGATGAGCGATATGGCCCGGAGCTGATCCGGCGAAGACACCCGGTACTGAGAGAGTATCTGACGAAGCGCCTTGAGGTAAACAGGAAAATCCTGGAAAACCTTGCGGGTCAGGACGGTGAGAAGGCTCTTCGCAGGCGTCAGGAGATCCTGCGGGAGAGCGAAGAATGGAAGGAATTATACCAAAGACTGCAGACCGCAGAGCAGGCATGACCTGCCCACAGGCAGAAAGTAGGAGAAAAGGATGACAAGCTGTAACACTATAATCCAGATTTTAGAGGAGCTGGCTCCGCCGAGATATGCATTTAGCTGGGATAACGTAGGACTCCTTCTGGGACGCCGCCGTGCGCGCGCACAGAGAATTGCCGTGGCCGTCGCCCTGAATGATACCGTCATGCAGGAGGTCCTGGAGAAGCGCTGTGATATGCTCATCACATATCATCCGGTGCTGCATAAGGTGGTCAGCCGCATCAATGATGACGATTACCTTGGCAGATGGATTCTGGAGCTTCTCACGCACAACGTCTCCTGCTATGCGATCCATACGAACCTGGACGCGGCGCCGGATGGCTTTACGGACCAGATCCTTTCCAAACTGAAGCTGGATCTGGAAGGACCGCTGCTGAAGAGCGGAGCACGTGACCGGGACGGACTGGAGTCCGGCCGCGGTCGCACGGCACTTTGCAAGGAGCCCCTGAGCTTCGAAGAGCTTTCGGACCGGATCGAGAAGGAGTTTGGCATGAAGCCGACCCCGTGGATCCGCCCGCATAAAAAGAATGTCCACCGTGTCGGTCTGGTCATCGGCAGCGGCAAGGAGTACATCCGCCTGGCGGAGGAGGCCGAGTGCGACGTACTGATCGCCGGCGGTTTCAGCGAGCTGAGCGGCAAGGAGGCCTTAAGCGCAGGCATTTCGGTCCTGGATGTCGGACCTTTGGGCTTTGAGCCTTTCGTTGTCACCTATCTGTGCGACGCTTTGAAAAAGGCACTGCCCGGCGGCCCCATCATCATCCCGATCCTTCCGGAGACCTGATAAAAGCGGCTTGATTTTTCGAAAAATGTTACTATAATACCACGGTGAGTGGGACAAATGATCGCGGATGCCTTTTATGGCAGATGAGGAAAGTCCGGGCTTCACAGGGCAGGATGCCGGTTAACGGCCGGTAGGGGTGACCCTCAGGAAAGTGCAACAGAAATAAACCGCCCCTTACGGGGTAAGGGTGGAAAGGCGAGGTAAGAGCTCACCGCCTGGCTGGTAACAGACAGGGCACATGTAAACCCCATCCGAAGCAAGACCAAACAGAGAGCGTTTTAAAGGCGGCCCGTCCAGCTCTCGGGTAGGTTGCTTGAGCCTGTCGGCGACGGCAGGCCTAGATAGATGATCATTCAACGACAGAACCCGGCTTATCGGCCCACTCATATGAAAAAAAGAAGGATGTCTGCAGACCATGATGGTCCGGACATCCTTTTTTCTGTAGCGGGAACGATGACACTGGGGACGGTTCTCTGTGTCACCTTAGGGTGACACAGAGAACCGTCCCCAGTGTCATCTGTCACCTTTATTTCAGCTCGAAGGTCGGGCAGTCTTTGTCGACGAAGCCGACGAGCGGCTCTTTGCCGAAATACTTGCGGACGAGCTCGGCAAGCTCATCACGGGCGGCGATGACCTGATCCTTGTTCAGATCGGTGAAGCCGTCGATCGGGAAGAATACGGACTTCGTCTCGGGAGTGATCTTTCCGATCTCACTCTGGCGCCAGGTCCAGCGGCGGGTGCGGACCTCGTGTCCGGATACATAGACAAGCTCGTGCGGCTCCGGGGTCTCGACCTCCGTCTCGCCGAAGGCGATAAAGGTGTCGCCCTCCTCGGCAAAGCGGACCAGCAGGTCATCCTTCATGGTATCCAGGTCGTGGGTACCCATCGGAAGATGATACTTGATGGAGATGGCATTGTTCAGGTCTACCAGAGCGTTGATGCACGGGAAGCCTTTTTTCTTCGCGATGCGGGACAGCAGTGCCTCGATGGAGCACATGAACTTATTCGGATTGATGCCGAGAGCCCGGAAGGCCTCGCGGTAGCAGACGATGTCGGGGGACTCTTTGACCTTGACTCCCTCGAACTGCTGCTCGCAGACGGCGATATTATCCTGCATCATCTGCTCGATCTCCGGGATCTGGACGGTATTGTCCACACCGTAGACGGCAACGATGCCAACGCAGGCAGTGGGCAGAACATCAAATACATCTTTGGCTATGGTGTAATTCATGAGAAAATCCTTTCTGTCTCTAGATTATATTTCTGCCATCATATCACCCGCCTTTTCAAATTACAAGGCTAAGGTATGGTCTCAGGGCGAAAATCGATTCGATTCTTCTAAAGACAAAATTCAGATTTCATTTATTTACGTCAGACCATGCATATGCTATTCTATCATGTGGGGTTATACGGCGCCGTTTTTTCTTGGTGCTTAAAACCTGGCAGAAAACGAAGTGGATAATCGCAAAAAGAGGGAGAGTGCGGTATGAATTACAAGAGACTGATCGAAATGGCGATGGCGGGACTGGAGAGAGCCTATTCTCCGTATTCCCATTTTAAGACGGCAGCAGCGCTCGAGACGGAGGACGGAAAGGTCTTTGTCGGCGTCAACATGGAGAATGCCGATTACTCCGCATCCTGCTCCGCAGAGATGTCAGCGCTGGCCTGCGCTGTGAGCAGCGGATACCGGAATTTCCGCAGAATCGTGATCGTCGGCGGCCCGGATGGGAACGTCACCGATTTCTGCCCGCCTACGGGCGAAGGACGCCAGGCGCTGAATGAGTACTGCAGCCCGATGACCTTTGAGGTCATCCTGGCAAGATCTGTGGAGGATTACAAGGTGTATGTACTGGAGGAGCTTCTGCCCCTGGCCTTCGGCCCGAAGCACGTGTAGTGTGTCAGTGAGGACTTGTCAAAAAAGCTTCAATAGGCTATACTAGGGATACAAACAGCGCAGGCTGCGCTCATAGACCCAAGGTATGATAGTCCTGGGGTGTTCGATATCCTGTTTTATTTGAACCTACATTTTGACATACGGAATGCCTATATCTTCAGGCGGATGTCAGGCCTCCTCCTTTTAGAACAGAGGAAGGCAGAAGTCTGATTGCGGCGATCCACCTGGCTTTGGCTGGGAGTCAAGTTTACAGGAACGGCACTTTGGGACTTTTTTTAATGATATCGCCCGGTCGCGATGCATAGGGCTTCTTGCGTGCTTGCACGCAAAGAAGACCATATGCATCAGCGACGCTAACAAAAA
>CAMOGO010000132.1 GCA_946614075.1 uncultured Lachnospiraceae bacterium
TAGTGCTTTTTCAGGCCTTTTAAGCACAGCTCATTCAGGTATTCCCAGGAGGTTTTCCCGTCCGGGACGTCGAATTTCGGCAGCTTGGTCACGCCGAACTCGATCTCGACATTGCATCGCTCAGCGATCTCATGGGTATGGTCCAGCGCCTCCGGCGCATAGGGAAATAAAGCCCGCATCTCCTCCTCGGACTTCAGATAGTACTGCCCGCCCTCGTAGCGCAGACGATTCTCGTCGGAGACCTTTTTTCCGGTCTGGATGCACAGAAGGATATCGTGCGCCTCCGCGTCCTCCGCGAAGGTGTAATGGCTGTCGTTGGTCGCAACCAGGTCGATCTGCAGCTCCTCGCTCATCCGCAGAAGCTGGGAATTCACGAGCTTCTGGTCCGGAATCCCATGGTCCTGCAGCTCCAGGAAGAAATTCCCCTTGCCAAAGATATCCTCGTATCTCTTCGCCGCCTCGACGGCATCCTCATACATGCCGCGGCGCAGATATCTCGCTACCTCGCCGGCCAGGCACGCGCTCAGGGCGATGATGCCCTCATGGTACTCCTTAAGGACCTCCAGATCGACACGCGGCTTGTAGTAAAAGCCGTCGACAAAGCCCTTGGAGACGATCTTCATCAGGTTGGAATAGCCGGTATTGTTCTCCGCCAGCAGGATCAGGTGGTAATAGCGGTCCTCGTTGTTGCCCGGTTCCTTGTCAAATCTCGACCCCGGCGCCACGTAAACCTCGCAGCCCAGGATCGGCTTGACGCCCACCTCACGGCAGGCGCGGTAAAAATCGATCACACCGTACATGACACCGTGATCCGTGATCGCCAGGCTGTCAAACCCAAGCTCCTTCGCCCGTGCCGCAAGCTCCTTGATCTTGCTGGAGCCATCCAGCAAACTGTATTCTGTATGTACATGCAAATGTGTAAACGCCATGACTAAACCCCGTGTCCACTCCTATATCAAATAAGGGAACCTAATCGAGTAATGCAAAGGAAGCCCGGTCAAACAGGACTCTGCTCAACCGGGCTTTCGCTCTCGGAAATCAATTCAGTTTCATGATATACTGTTCCATCGCCGCAATCGCTTCCGGTTCATCCGGACCGTCTGCTGAAATGGTTACTACCTTGTCCGGATTCAATGTCATCGTCATCATCCCCATGATGCTCTTGGCATTTGCCTTCATCTCTCCGTTATCAATGTAGATGCTGCTCTCAAAGCGGCTGGCTACCTGTACCAGCATAGCCAAAGGCCTTGCGTTGCTGCTGTTTAATCCAACACCCTCGATCGTTTTTACTGTCATTGCGTACTCCTTAATTTCCTTCTTTTCGCAGATTTTCTGCAAACTCCCTGATTTTTCGCAACCTGTGATTGACACCTGACTTCCCGACCGGGGGATTGGACAAATCTCCCAGTTCCTTCAGCGACGCTTCCGGATACTGTAGCCTGAGAAGAGCCATCTCCCTTAGGTTCTCCGGCATCTGGTTCCATTCGCGCCTGCTTTTCAGAAACTCAATGTCCTTTTTCTGCTGCGTAGCTGCCGAAGCAGCCTTCTGGAGATTGGCCGTCTCACAGTTGACCTTGCGATTGACCCTCTCCCGCATCTCCTTCATGATCCGGATATTCTCCAGCTCCATCATGGAACGATGCGCTTCCATAACATTCAATGTCTCGACGATCTGATCTCCGTCCTTCAAATAGACGACCCGGTATTTCGTGCGGCGCACGATGTGGGACTCGATCTCAAAGGATTGTAAGAGACTGGAAACCCTTTCGGCCATGGTCTCGTCAAGGCATACAAACTCAAGATGATATGCCTTCTCCGGGTCGGTCACCGAACCGGCTGCCAGAAACGCTCCCCGGATGAAGGCCCGTTTACAGCACGTCCTCTCTGTAATCTCCGGCGCGATCGAAAGCGCCGCTGTCCCATCCTCCGGTCCAAAGCTCTCGAGCGAAGAAAGCAGGCCGCACTCAGAAAGGATCTGATAGCACACCGTCTCATCCCGAAGAGCGAGTATGACGCTCGGACGGTCCGTCCCTGCCTTGCTTCGAACCCGTATCTCACATACGGCCTCAAAGGTCCGCCGGACCAGATAGAAAAATTTCCTGGCCAGGGGGAGATTATCCGTGTAGAGAAAAATCTCGTACCGATCCTTTCCCTTCGCCATAACCTGACCGCTCATGCCAAGGAGAGCCGCCATCTCTGCGATCCTGCAATGCCGTGAAGACGACATCCTGCGGGAACACTCTTCCTTCACATCACCTGAAAAAGACATGCTGCCTCCCTAAATACGAAATCAGCCACTCCATGATAAACAAAAGACAAGAAACCTTCAATATCTAAAATCAACAAAAATCGCCTATCATTTTCACTTCCATTGCCAATTTTACACCATATTTGTCAAAAACAATATCCTGTATATTCCGGCAAAGCTGATAGATATCGGAAGCTGTCGCGTGCTGGTCATTGATGACAAAGCCGCAATGCTTGGTCGAGACGCAGGCTCCTCCGATCCGGTATCCTGCCAGTCCGCTGTCCTGGATCAGCTTGCCTGCATAATATCCTCTCGGTCTTTTAAACGTGGACCCGGCGCTCGGGAACTCCAGCGGCTGCGAGGCGCGGCGCTTCGCGGCGAGCTCATCGATCCTGGCCTGGATCTGCTCCGGATCTCCCGGCTCCAGGCTGAAAACCGTCTCCAGGACAATCGCTTCCTCCTTCATGGCTCGGCTGGAGCGATAGTCAAACTGCATCTCCTGAGCCGTCCATACGTGCTCCTTCGCCTCTTTGTCGAGTACGCGGACGCACTTGGCTACCTTGGAAATCTCCCCGTCGTAGGCTCCGGCATTCATGTGGACGCCGCCGCCGACAGTTCCCGGGATCCCGGCGGCAAAGGCCAGTCCGGCAAGGCCTGCACGGCACGCTTCCTTGGACAGAACAGACATCCTGACTCCAGGGCCTGCCGTAATCTCATTTCCCTCTACGTGAAGGGCCTGCAGATTCTTCGTCGACAGGATGACGCCTCGAAAGCCCTGGTCTGAGACAAGCAGATTGCTGCCGTTTCCTACCAGGTAATACGGCACCTCCTCCGAGCGGCAAAGATTTACGATCTGCGCCAGCGAAGCGGTGTCGGAGGGCGCCACAAAGAAATCGGCGGGTCCGCCGACCATAAAAGTCGTGTGCCGGCTCATCGGCTCATTGACGAGGACATTTTCCGCCCCTGCCATGCTGCCAAGCGCTTCGGTAAATGTCTTGTCCGTAGTGATATCCCTATTCATTCTATTTCTTGCCCTTTCCGAGATTGTTCTGGAACCGGTCGTACAAAGCCTGTGCCGCATTGTAGCCGGACCGCTTCTGGCGGTTGTTCATCGCGGCTGCTTCCACGATGATAGCCAGGTTACGGCCAGGCCGTACCGGCAGCTCATAGCAGGTTACCCGATTTCCCAGGTACTCCGTGAATCTCTCCTCCATGCCGAGGCGGTCGTACTCTTTGTTCCGGTCCCAGTCCTCCAGCTTGATAACCATATTGATGGACTGGGTGTCCTTGACGCTTCCTACGCCAAACAGATTCTTGACATCGATGATGCCGATGCCTCTCAGCTCGATAAAGTGCTTGATCATCGAGGGGGCCGAGCCGACCAGCGTGTCATCGCTCACCTTGCGGATGTCGACAGCGTCATCGGCGATCAGACGGTGGCCTCTCTTGATCAGCTCCAATGCCGTCTCCGACTTACCGATACCGCTCTCGCCTGTGATCAGGACGCCCTCGCCGAATACATCAATCAGGACGCCGTGGATCCGGATCATCGGAGCAAGCTCTACCTTCAGCCACCGAATCAGCTCCGCCATCAGATCCGTCGTGACACGGTCGGTCATCAGGATCGGAACCTGTCGTTTGAGTGCTGCCGCAATGGCTCTTTTGGTGGGGTGCAGATTCCGGCAGAAAATCAGGCACGGGAAGGGATAGGAAAAGAGCTGCTCGTATCTCTCATCCCGCAGGCTCTCGTCCAGAGTCATCATATAGCGGTATTCCACGTTCCCGACCAGCTGGATTCTCTCATGGTCAAAATGGTCAAAAAATCCGGCCAGCTGCAACGCAGGTCGGTTGACCTCCGCATGTCGGATCTCGATCTGCGCCAGGTCTATCTCCGGGGTCAGGTTGACCAGGGACCATTTATTCTGAATGTCCTGAACCGTTACTCTCTGCTGCATGCAAGCTCCTTTCCTGGAAAAACCGGTATACACTTTCGGCGGCCTGACGGGACAGGCCTTCCGTTTCCGTCAGTTCCTCAAGGGAAGCCTCACGGATTGCATCGATATCGCCAAAGCGCTTCATCAGGGCTTTTCGTCTGGAGGGCCCGATATACGGGATCTCATCCAGTATGGAATGCACCTGGTTGACGCTGCGCAGGCTTCTGTGGTACTCGATCGCGAAGCGATGAGCCTCATCCTGGATCCTGGTCAGAAGCTTAAAACCCTCGGATCCGGTGTCGATCGGCAGTTCTTCATCGTGGTAATACAGACCGCGGGTCCGGTGATTGTCATCCTTCACCATGCCGCAGACAGGCAGGTCGATCCCCAGATCGGACAGAACACGCTCGGCGATGTGGACCTGCCCCTTGCCGCCGTCCATCAGCAGAAGGTCCGGGAAACGGGCGAATTTCTCCTCGAGCTCGTCTCGGTCCTCTTCCTCCCGCCTCTTAAGCTCTTCTAGTCCGTGGGTGAAGCGCCGGGTCAGGACCTCCTCCATCGAGGCATAGTCATTCGGCCCGGTCACCGTGCGGATCCGGAACTTCCGATACTCG
>CAMOGO010000133.1 GCA_946614075.1 uncultured Lachnospiraceae bacterium
TACAGCGGCGCCTGTTTGTCGGCATCCTTAAATCCCTGTCCCGCCATGATGATGCTGCGGTAAAGAGAATCCTCGGGGTCGAGGAAATGGACGTCGCAGGTTGCGCAGACCGGCTTGTGGAAACGATCGCCCAGCTCCACGATCTGCTTGTTCAGATTGATCAGGTCCTCCTCCGACTTCACATCCGGCCATTTTTCCTCGTCGATCAGGAAGCGGTTGTTTCCCAGGGGCTGGATCTCCAGGTAATCGTAGAAACGGACGATCCGGGAAATCTCCTCGTCAGGGGCCTTGCGCAGCAAAGCGCGGAACAGCTCTCCTGCCTCGCAGGCGGAGCCGATGATGAGGCCCTCGCGGTGCTTCTGCAGCTCGCTCTTCGGGATGCGGGGCCGCTTGGCAAAGTACTGAATATGCGACATGGAAATCAGCCGGTACAGATTGATGCGGCCGATGTCGTTTTTCGCCAGAATGATGACGTGATAGCGATCCATCTTCTTGATCGCGTCCGCCGGCAAGGACCCGATGTGGTTGACCTCGGAAAGCCTCATCATGCCGCGGTCGCGGAACATCTCCATGAACTTCAGGAAAATGCCCGCCGTGCACTCGGCATCATCCACCGCGCGGTGGTGATGATCCAAAGATACCCCTACGGCCTCGGCCACGCTGTCGAGCTTATGGTTTTTCAGATCCGGAAGCAGGACCCTGCCGATCGTCAGAGTGTCGGCAATCGTAGGCTTGTACGGGATTTTCCTGCGGCTGCAGGCCTCTCCGATGAAGCCCGTATCAAAGGCCGCATTGTGTGCGACGATGACGGCATCCCCACAGAATTCCAGAAACTGCGGCAGAACAGTGTCAAGGTCGGGTGCGTCGGCCACCATCCGGTCATTGATGGAGGTCAGCTTCTCTATGTTTTTCGGGATCGGAATCCCGGGATTGACAAAGGTGGAAAAACGGTCGATGATCTCGCCGTGTGAAAGCTTGACCGCACCGATCTCGATGATGCGGTCGACGGCAGCACTCAGTCCTGTCGTCTCGATATCAAATACGACATAGGTATCGTCGAAAGTCTGGTCCTTCACGCGGATGATGAGGTCCTTCATATCGTCGACCAGATATCCCTCTACGCCGTAGATGATCTTGGTATTGAGCCCCTTCATATGGAAGGCATCCGTGAAGCCCTGCACCACGCCGTGGTCGGTGATGGCCAGAGCCGAATGGCCCCATTTGTCTGCACGCTTCAGGATGTCTGTGACCTCCGAAACGCCGTCCATATCGCTCATCTTGGTGTGGCAGTGAAGCTCGACGCGCTTCCTGTCGGAGCGGTCCATCCGCACGACACGGGTATCCGCGCCCTTTCGGATGCCAGTCACCGAGGAAATCCCGAGCTCCTTGTCAAAGCGGTCATTCGCCGTCATTCCTTTGATTTTCAGGAATAC
This sequence comes from uncultured Lachnospiraceae bacterium, assembly GCA_946614075.1. The sequence continues at coordinate 1,434 of CAMOGO010000133.1, forward strand.
CTGCGGCTGCAGGAAGCTCTTGACCTCCTCCAGACGCTCGGGCTTGACAAACATCTTGACCACAATGCTGTCGGTAAAATCGGTCATCGGGAAAATCATCAGGGTCGTCCCGGTTTTCAGGACTCGCTCCTCGAGGGAGATGACTTGGCCGCATATGACGACCTCGCCCATCTCACCGACGATCTCCTTCATCGGGATCGGCTCCTCATCGAAGTCAAAGCCATAGAGCACATCGTCGTGATGAGGCTTACGGCGTCCATAGCCGCCCTTACCAAAGGAGCCCTTGCCAAAGGAGCCGCCGCGTCCGCCGTTTCCTCCCTTGCCGACTTTTCCGCCGCTGCCGCCGGAAGCACCTGCACTCTTTCCTGTGCCTTTCGCATCCGCACCAGCCTTCTTGACGTCTGCCGTACCGGACCCTTCCGCCTCGCCAGACTCTCCCTCGAGTCCCTGGGCGGAGGCGGTGATGAGCGCGGCAAAGGCCGCCTCCTTCTCGTCCTGCCTCTCGCGATAGGTCTCGCCGTCCATCTCCTGGTACTTAAGCCTGACATCCACGTCCCGCCCGCAGCGGTCTACGAAGATGTCCTCCAGGATCTTTACGACCTCTTTTCCCTTGCTCCTGGTGACGGAGTTATCGGGAAGGGTCAGAACCATGGCATGCTCCGTCGGGAAATCGACCTCACCGCGGTCTAAGACCTTCTGCAGGACCTTTCCCTGGTACAGGCACTCTAAGAGGATGCTGTCCTTGTGGACATTCCACAGATCGGAAGCCTTGACCTCCTCGGACAGATTGTATTTTTCCTCAAGCCGAACAAGCAGCTGCCTCTTCGGAAACAGCTGCTGCTTGATATGTCCTTCCAGTGTATAAATCGTTCTTTTCGGGATCAGCATATCGGATTCGATATAAAGATGCACGATGCTCTGATCCTTCGACTGGGTGACCTTCGTCAGCCATACGTGCTGAAGGATGTCGCGTATGTCGTCGGTCACCTCAAGTTCCGGTATCGCTTCCAGGAATTTCTTACGCATTCTTTCTCTCACCCAGTTCTTTCAGCTCCTCCTCCAGAGCCGGAAGCAGCTCGCTTTCCGGTACCTTTCGGAGTATCTCTCCATGCCGGAATATCAGACCCTCTCCTTTGCCGCCTGCCACGCCCAGGTCTGCCTCCCTGGCTTCCCCGGGGCCGTTTACGACGCAGCCCATGACGGCCACCTTCAGGCCCGGAATCTCATACTTGGTCACGAGATTCTCCACCTGGCCCGCCAGACCGATCAGGTCGATCTGCGTCCGTCCGCAGGTCGGACAGGACACGACCTCCACGCCCTCCGGGCGCAGCTTTAAGGTCCTGAGGATGATCCTCGCACTCTTGACCTCCTCGACGGGGTCTCCCGTCAGGGAAACGCGGATCGTGTCTCCGATCCCCTGCGACAGGATGAGGGCCAGGCCGATAGAGGATTTGATGTTGCCGGAGATCACGGTGCCCGCCTCGGTTATGCCTACGTGAAGCGGATGGCAGGTCCTGGTGGAAATCAGCTCATGGGCCTTTACGCACATGAGGACATCCGATGACTTGATGCTGATGACCAGATTGTCATAGCCCATCGCCTCGATCATCGCGACTTTATCGAGGGCACTCTCGACCAGTCCCTCCGCGGTGACGCCGCCGTATTTCTCAATCAGATGCTTCTCCAAGGATCCGCTGTTGACGCCGACGCGGATCGGGATATTTCTCTCCTTCGCGCAGTCGACCACAGCCTGGACCTTGGCGCTGTCCCCGATGTTGCCGGGGTTGATGCGGATTTTGTCGGCTCCGTTTTCCATGGCCGCGATCGCCAGACGATAGTCAAAATGAATATCGGCAACCAGCGGAATGGAAATCTGCGGCCGGATCTGCGAAAAGGCACGGGCTGCCTCCATATCCGGCACGGCGCAGCGGATGATCTCGCAGCCGGCGTTCTCTAGCCGGTGAATCTGGGCAACCGTGGCCTCTACATCCTGTGTTTTGGTATTGCACATCGACTGGATGCGGATCGGATTTCCGCCTCCTATTGCTACCTTGCCGATCTGTACGATTTTTGTATGCTCACGCATGGAAAACGCCTTTCTGCAGGAACCACTAGTCCCGTAAGCTTACGGGATCAGCCTGCGAATATCATTGTAAAAAACAAATACCATCAATAACAGAAGAAGTACCGTGCCGACCAGGTGGACAATGCCCTCCTTTTCCCGGTCGATGGGGTGTCCTAAGATCATCTCGATCAGGACAAAGACGATACGGCCGCCGTCCAGAGCCGGCAGCGGCATCAGATTCAGGACGCCCAGGTTCACGGACAAAAGCATGGCGAGGTTCGCCAGGTTCAGGAACACGTAGAACGCACCGTCCTGCTTGCTCTCCTCCACGACATCTCCTACCATATCGACGATGCCGACCGGTCCGGAAAGCTCCGTCGGGGAAACCTCGCCGGCGACGAGCATCCGCAGGGAGGACAGTGTATAGGACATCCAGTAGCGGACCTCGTGGACGCCGAGCCGGATGGTCTCCAGCGGTCCGGACGTCGGAGTCCGGTAGGTATAAACCTGGACCCCCAGGAAGAAGGAGGAGGTCTCCGGGTTGTAAACCGGCCAGAAGGTCGCCTGCTGCTCCTGCCCGTCACGCTCATAGGTCAGCGTGACCTCCTTGTCCCCGCGGTAATTCATCATGTACAGCGAGATATCACGGAAGCAGAATATATGCGTCTTGTCGATCGCCGTGACGACATCTCCCTCCTGGAAGCCCATCTCGGCTGCCGGAGAGCCCTCAACCGTACCGGCCAGGATCGGATAATCGATGCCGACGCTGCCGATAATCACGAGGGACAGGATAAAGGCCAGGATAAAGTTGAAAATCGGCCCTGCTGCCAGGATCGAAAGCCTGGCTGCCGGAGACTTGGAGGTGAAGGCCGTATCGCTCGGAACGTCCTCATCCTCTCCCTCCATTACGCAGGCTCCGCCGAAAAGAATAATGCCGATCGAGTAGACCGTTCCTCCTCTTTCGAAGGACGCGATCTTGGGCCCGAAGCCGATATTGAACTCCAGGACGCGCACACCGTTTTTCCTCGCCAGAAGAAAATGCCCAAACTCATGTGAAATCACCAGCAGGCTGAAAACCAGTAATGCCAGAATAATACTCATGCTAACCCTTTCTATCGTTTACATAGCCATGCATCGCAGGCCTCTCTCACCCTCGCCTCCGTCTCCAGAATCTCATCCAGAGAAGGATCCGGGATCAGCTCATGCTCCTGCATACGCGCCTCGATGGTGTCGCCGATCTCCAGGTAAGAGATCTCGCGGTTTAAAAACTTTGCGACAGCCCACTCGTTGG
>CAMOGO010000134.1 GCA_946614075.1 uncultured Lachnospiraceae bacterium
TGTCGATCCGGTACAGGCGATGCAGGAATCCTACGACGCCGGCGTGACCGATGATTTTGTCCTGCCGACCGTCATCACCGATGAGGAGGGCAAGCCGCTTTCCGTCGTAAAGCCGCATGACTCCATCATTTTCTTCAATTTCCGTCCGGACCGTGCCCGCGAGATCACCAAGGCATTCTGCTTCACCGACGAGGATATCGCCGCGCAGAGCGGAAGCGCAGACAGCACCAAGTCCATCAAGTACCTGAAGAGAGCAAACGGCTTCATGCCGCTCGTCTATGTCTGCTTCAAGGATTACGATGAGACCATCCCGAATAAGTACGTCGCCTTCAAGAAGGAAGAGATCACCAACACCTTCGGCGAGTATCTGGCAAAGCTTGGCATGCGCCAGCTGCGTATCGCCGAGACCGAGAAGTACGCGCACGTTACCTTCTTCTTCAACGGAGGCATCGAGGAGCCGAACAAGGGCGAGGACCGCACTCTGGTCAATTCCCCTGCCGTCGCTACCTACGACCTGCAGCCGGAAATGAGCGCACCTGAGGTCAGCGAGAAGCTCGATGCCGCCATCACCTCCGGCGAGTACGATGTCATCATCATCAACTTCGCGAACCCGGATATGGTCGGCCACACCGGCGTCCTGAAGGCAGCCATCGAGGCCGTCGAGCGCATCGACCAGTGTGTCGGAGCCGCTGTCGAGGCAGTCAAGAAGATGGACGGCGTCCTCTTCATCTGCGCAGACCACGGCAACGCCGAGCAGATGCTCGACTACAAGACGGGCCAGCCGCACACCGCACACACCACGAACCCGGTACCGTTCATCCTGTACAACTACGATCCGGCGTTCACGCTGCGTGAGGGCGGCCGCCTCTGCGACATCGTTCCGACTCTGCTTGAGGTCATGGGCCTCCCGCAGCCTGCCGAGATGACCGGAAAGTCCCTACTGGTGCGCAAGTAATCAGGCGCTGTCGCACTGACAAGCGGATAAACATCGAAGTCACTTCAAGCAGAGATATATCGACGACATTCTTGGTTCGTCGGCTGAAACTGCAGTTTCTCGCAAAAAATGCTAAAAACAAAAGGTCAAAATTCCAACTCGCGTCGCTTTGGGTGAGGACTTCGTCCTCACCGTCGCATACGCTCAGACAAGCTTGGAATTTTGACCTTTAACGCATTTTTTCGCTTGAAAGCAGTTTCTAGCCTTCTCACACGACTGTCTTACGATAATATCTCTGTCTTTTCGTGACTTCGATGTTTTTTTTGCAAATGTCAGTGCGACAGCGCCTGACCTACATCCCGATCGGAATGCCCGGGTTCCACTCGGCCAGTTCTCCGTCGGCCAGGCGGTAGATCGGACGGAAGTCCTCCGTTTCGGAACAAAGCATCCCTCCGAAGGCTGCCAGAAGCTCCGTGTACACAGCCTGCACAGCCTGCTCGTCGAGACTGGAATAATCCGTGTAGAAGGACGACTTGATATGGTGGCGTGAGAGGAAGAGGAGATCATCCGCATCCTCCCAGACCGAGGTGGCGTCCTCGAATACGAGGGAGTCGTTTTCGAGGACGACTTCCATGATATTGAGCTCGCGCCAGACCTCGATGTGGTCCGCCGCGACACTGTGGATCGCCAGGGAGAGGTCCTTTGCCGTAACCTCCTCCGGGGTCAGATAATACAGTGTCTTCATCTCGCCGCGGGGCTTTGCGAGCGGCTTGCCGGCCTTCGGACCCTTGCCTGCTGCCGGGATCTGTCCCTTGGCAGGCGCATTGCTTTTCTTGAGTTTATTTGCCATTTCCACACTCCGATGCCGTACCGCGCAGGATTTCCACGCCATGCTTCAAAGCGGGCAGGACAGCGGCGAGGCACTCTTTGACCGCTTTCTTGGAACCGGGCAGGTTGACGATCAGGGTATCGCCGCGCAGACCGGCAGCTTCACGGGACAGGCAGCCCTTGGGAGTAACACGCATGGACTCGGCGCGCATCGCCTCCGGGATACCAGGCGCGACCCGCTCGACGACGGAGAGCGTAGCCTCCGGCGTGATGTCACGCTTGGAAAAACCGGTGCCGCCGGTCGTTGCGACCAGGCCGACCTTCAGCGTGTCAGCGCAGTAGATCAGCGTCTCGCGGATCTTATCATAGTCATCCGGGATGATAGCGGTATGGACAACCTCCCAGCCGTCTCCGGTAAGCATTTCGCAGATGGCAGGACCCGACGTATCTTCACGCAGTCCCTGTGAGCCCTTGTCACTCATGGTGATGACGGCGGCCGTATAATCAGAATTCATGGAAGACCTCCTAAAGAAATAATGATGCTGCATAAGCAAGCTCTATTCTAGCATAAAACCTCCGCCAAAAACAGTACCTTTCATATCATCTTGATTTTTGAGACTGCCGTGCTATGATATTTAGAAAACCAAGTCTGATTTGACAACGGAGGTAAGAATCATGAGTGAGCATATCAGTAAAATCAGCAAAGAGGAAGCGATTGAGCTTATCCGCAAGTACAATAAGGACCCGTTCCATGTCCGCCATGCACTGACCGTCGGCAGCGTCATGCGCTGGTATGCCAACGAGCTTGGCTATGCAGACGAGGTGGACTACTGGGAAAACGTAGGCATCCTGCATGATATCGATTTTGAGCTGTATCCGGAGGAGCACTGCATCAAGGCACCGGAGCTTCTGCGCGAGGGCGGAGTCGGCGAGGACATGATCCACGCGGTCTGCAGCCATGGCTATGGACTGACGGTCGATGTCAAGCCGGAGCATCTGATGGAGAAGGTGCTTTTCGCATCGGACGAGCTTACCGGCCTGATCCATGCGGCGGCTCTGATGCGTCCGTCCAAGAGCTGCAAGGATATGGAGCTGAAGAGTCTGAAGAAAAAATACAAGGACAAGAAATTTGCCGCTGGCTGCTCTCGTGACGTGATCGAGAAGGGAGCCGAGATGCTTGGCTGGCCGCTCGAGGATCTGCAGTGGAAGACTGTCCTGGCGATGCGTGAATCCGAGGACGAGATCGATGCCGCGATGGCGCCGCTTGAGAACGCGTAATGCGGATGCGCAAACGCAAATGCAAACGCAAGCGCAAACGCCTGGAAACACGCAGAAACGCGTAGAAACGCGTATCAATAATGGAAACGTATCTCAATACGTGGAATACGTGGAATAAGAATGAATGAGAAAAATGCACTGATTGCCATGAGCGGCGGGGTGGACAGCTCTGTAACCGCGCTGCTCATGATGCAGGCAGGATACGAGTGCCGCGGCGGCAATATGAAGCTTTTCGATCTGGAAACGGACCCTGCGCAGGACGCGAGGAGTGTTGCCGAGAAGCTCGGCATTCCTTTTGACGTCTTTGATTTCCGCGAGGTTTTCCAGTGCAAGGTCGTGCAGCGCTTTGTCGATACCTACTGCGCCGGTCTGACCCCGAATCCATGCCTCTACTGCAACCGGGCCCTGAAGTTTGGGCTTCTTCTGGAAAAGGCGAGGGAGCTTGGCTGCGGGACCATTGCTACCGGACACTATGCCCGGATCCGGTTCAATGAGGAGACAAACCGATATGAGCTGTGGCGGGCTGTGGACCGGAAGAAGGACCAGAGCTATGTGCTCTATGCCATGACGCAGGACGAGCTCGCACACACCCGTTTTCCCCTGGGGGAGATGACCAAGGACGAGACCCGGCGGATCGCCGAGGAGAATGGCTTTGTGAATGCCCATCGGCATGACAGCCAGGATATCTGCTTTATCCCGGACGGCGATTATGCAGCCTTTATCGAGCGCTTTACCGGAAAGAGCTTTCCGGAAGGGGAGTTTCGCGATGTGAAGGGCCATGTATATGGGACGCATAAGGGTTTGATCCGCTATACGATCGGGCAACGAAAGGGCTTAGGGATCGCCTGGACCGAGCCGCTGTACGTATGTGGGAAGGACCAGGAGCAGAATGCGGTGATCCTGGGGAGCAATGACGATCTGTTCCGTACCGACCTTACGGCCTCCGATGTGAACTGGATCGCCTGGGACAAGCCGGAAAAGTCCTTCCGCGCGGAGGCGAAGATCCGCTACCGGCATGAGCCGAAGCCGGCGACCGTCTATCCGATGGAGGAGGGCCGGATCCGGGTGGTCTTTGATGAGCCGCAGCGGGCCATCACCGGCGGGCAGGCCGTCGTGCTCTACGATGGCGACCGGGTGCTTGGCGGTGGCTTCATCGACCAGGATATGAGTCTGAATTAGACTCGCTTCCGGCCTGACGGGAAAAAAGAAGCGCTCCGGATACACTTTCGGACGAAAACAGATCGGCGGCGTGCAACAATATGCACAAATAGCTTAGTCAAAAAGACGAATATACACGAAATATCAATAATATTAACAAAATATACAAAGAGGACTTGACTTTTCCCAGACGTGTGTGTATCATACAGAACATACACCGGCCGGACAGCTAAGGACCGACAAAATTCAGACCGGTGCAACATCAAAGCTATGTCTTACAAGGACATAGCTTTGTAATACCACAAGGCGAGTGGTAGGTAACGAAAGCGGGCCGCATTTGCCGGTTCGCGAACGTAGAGTTTAAGTTTCATTAGGAGGAAACAAAAATGAAGAAAATCTTAGCATGTATGATGGCAGCTATGATGGTTTTAGGCCTTGCAGCATGCGGCAGCCCGAGCAGCTCCTCTGCTCCGGCAGCAGGCACAGAGGCAGCAGGTACTGAGGCAGCTGGTACCGAGGCAGCAGGCGAAATGGCTTCCGGTAAGCTGGCAGAGGTTCAGGCAGCAGGCAAGCTGGTCGTTGC
>CAMOGO010000135.1 GCA_946614075.1 uncultured Lachnospiraceae bacterium
CAAGGCAGTCTACGCAGCAGTCTGCGGCGCTGGCCGTGCACTGGGCTATGTCTGCGCACCGAGCCTCTTCCAGTTCCTGGTCAAGGAAGTCTGCGGCGCAGTCGCTGACATCAGCATTTACAAGAGAAACCGTGACATGCTGCTTGAGAACCTGACCAAGATGGGCTTTGAGTGTGTCCATCCGGACGGCGCTTTCTACCTGTTCATGAAGGCGAAGGAAGCAGATGCCAACGCATTCTGCGAGGTTGCCAAGAAGTTTGACCTTCTGCTGGTTCCTTGCGATGGCTTTGGCTGCCCCGGCTATGTCCGCATTTCCTACTGCGTACAGACCGAGCAGATCGAGAGAGCCCTTCCGGCATTCCAGAAGCTGGCTGACGCTTACGCGAAGTAATATCACGGTCCTTTAGATATTCCAAAGGGGGCTGACGCATTTGTCTTTCGAAACAATTAGCGCCAGCCCTTTCTTCATAAGCAAAGCAAGAAGGAGGCTTGACCTATGCCTAGAGGCGGCGGTGGCGGCGGTTTTTCCGGCGGCCATGGAGGTTTCAGTTCACATTCACATTCCGGCGGAGGCTTCGGTGGTTCCCGCAGCGGCGGAGGCGGCCGTGGAGGCAGCTCCGGAGGATTTGGCGGTTTTGGCGGCGGCCGGGGAGGGCGTTCCGGTGGTCTTGGCACAGGCTTCGGCGGTTTTGGCGGTACCGGCCCCTCCAGCAGCCACAGACCGAGCGGCGGCGGATGGATGTGGGGCGGTGTCAGAGGACCGAGACGAACCGGTACAGGCGGCTACTATGGCGGCTTCACCGGCGGACCTACGAACGGCCCCGGCTGCGGATGCCTGACGGTGATCATCGGTGTGGTCCTCATTTTTATCCTGATGATCATCGGATCCATCTCAAACTGCGGCGGCGGATATTTCAATACCCCGTCGGAGGTCCAGAACAGCACCATTGAGCGCACAAAGCTTCCGGCTTCCGACTGTACCGTGGTGGATACCTGGTACCAGGATGACTGGGGTGACTGGATCGATTCGGCCAGTAGCAGCGAGAAATCACAGCTCATTTCCGACATGCAGTATTTCTACCAGAAGACCGGTGTCCAGCCTTATCTGTGGATTACGGGAGAGGACGGCGCCAAATACCAGTACAGCGGCGATGTCGAGGCAGCGGCTGCCACGAAGTATGCCGAGCTGTTTACGGATGAGGGGCATCTTTTGGTCGTCTTCCGTGAGTATCCGAATACCTCCGGCGACTAGATCTCCGGATGCTATGCCGGATCCGCGGCTGAGACCGTGCTCGATGCCGAGGCCAGAGAGATCCTGCTCGATTACATTGACTATTATTATGACGACATGTCCCTCTCCGAGACGGAGTTCTTTGGGAAGGCCTTCCGGTCTTCGGCAGATGCCATGATGAGCCTTAGCACCTCCACTGTGAAGACAGCCTGGCGCACCTTTGGAATCCTGGTCCTCGTGGTTGGAGCAGGCGTGGTCGCTTTCTTCCTGATGAAGCGGAAGAAGAGCGAGGCAGACGCCGAGAAGGCGAAGAAGGACGCGCAGGAGTTTGAGGCAAACCTGGAGAAGGAGTACATCACAGCGACCTGCCCGCACTGCGGCGGCACGGTGAAGCTCCGGAAGGGAACGACAGGTCAGTGCGAGTACTGCCGCAGCATGATACACGCCGACCTGAACGGGAATGTGACCGAGGAAAACTAACATTAAGGATCATATAGAACCAGGACATGGTTCACTTATAAACAGAAAGTCCCGAAAATCATGTTCTCACATGATTGTCGGGACCTTCTTGTTTTTATGCGGCCTGTGGGACTCGAACCCATACCCGTTAGGACTGGCACCTAAAACCAGCGCGTCTGCCAATTCCGCCAAAGCCGCTTAAGATTACGCAGGAGATTGTACCCCAAGTCTGTCCGGCTGTCAATCAAACGGTGGTATAATCCCGGAGGAATCAAGACCCGGGAACAGGAGAAAGCGGGATGCGGAAAAAGGGAGAATAGGGTCTTTCTTTTGTCCCGGAAAAGCGGTATACTATACAGGTAATGATTTATGGGGGTTAGCCACAGCTTAATGGCTGGGCATACAGGCAAAGCGGATTTACCGCAGTATGCCTGAAAGGAAAGGATAGGAGGTATCATTATGGATGTAAAAGCATTAGCCGCTGAAGAGAAAGATTATCTGATCTCGATGAGAAGAGAGTTTCATCGTCATCCGGAGCTGAGCGGAGAGGAGTACCGGACTTCCAAGAGAATTTGCGAAGAGCTGGACAAGATGGGCGTTTCCTACAAGAAGGTCGGAGATACCACGGGTATCCTTGCTACGCTTCCTTGCGGAAAGCCTGGAAAGACTTTGCTGCTTCGTGCCGATATGGACGCCCTGGCAATCCAGGAGGAGAGCGGTGAGGAGTTCTCTTCCGAGACGCCCGGCATCATGCATGCCTGCGGTCACGATGCGCACAGCGCAACACTGCTGGCTGTCATCAAGTGCCTGGTAAAGGTAAAGGATGAGCTGCCCGGAACGATCAAGTTCCTGTTCCAGCCTTCTGAGGAGAATGGCCTTGGCGGTTACTGGATGATGCAGAATAATGTCATGGAAGGCGTAGACGGCTGCTTTGGTATGCACGTATGGTCCAGCATCCCGGTAGGCCGCATCTCTGTCGACCCGGGTCCGCGTATGGCATCCTGCGGTTTCTTCAAGATCACCGTACACGGCAAGAGCGGCCATGGCGCACGTCCTCACGAGGGCATCGACGCGGCTGTCGCCTGCGGCGCGATCCTGATGTCCCTGCAGTCCATCGTCAGCCGTGAGACCGATCCGACCGAGTCCGCTGTCGTGACCATCGGTAAGGTTTCCATCGGCGATCAGAGAAATATCATCGCTGAGACCGGTATCATGGAAGGTACCACCCGTACCTACAACATGGAGATCCGTGCAAACTTCGAGGATATGATCCGCCGTATCGCTACCGATGTGGCAGCAGCTTACCGCTGCACCGCCGAGCTCGAGTATCGTGATATCGTCGCTCCGGTTATCAATGATGAGGGATGCTCCAAGATGGCAGCAGAAGCTGTCAAGAAGGTCCTGGGCGAGGAAGCCCTGATCTCCTGGCCGAAGCTGACCGTCGCAGAGGACTTCTCCGCGTACGCAAACGTCGCACCTGGATGCTTCGCGTTTGTCGGTGTCGGCAATCCGGAGATCGGCGCAAACTACGACCATCACAACTGTCACTTCAAGATCGATGAGAGTGGTCTGGTCAATGGTCTGATGCTGTTCCTGCAGTACACCGAGGATTGGCTGACTGCAAACGCATAAACAAAAAACTTAATAAACAGACAAAAAAGCCGCCGGTCCGATCCGGCGGCTTGGCCCTATGAGAACGCTTACAGCGCTGCTGTGCTGTTCCGCCACGAATGAAACCATTTGGCATTGATAAAGGAGGCAAAAACGTGGATATTAATGTAAGAGAAATTGCAGAGGCCCAGAGAGACTATATGATCGCGATCCGCCGCGACCTGCACCGTCACCCCGAGATGGGATGGAAGGAGTTCCGCACCAGCCAGCTGATCTGCGATGAGCTGGACAAGCTCGGTGTTCCCTATGTAAAGGTAGACAACACGACCGGCATCCTGGCAACGATCAAGTGCGGCCGTCCCGGAAAGACACTGCTCATGCGCTGCGACATGGACGCCCTGGAAATCCAGGAGGAGAGCGATGTCGATTTCAAGTCTGAGAACCCTGGCATCAGCCATGCCTGCGGTCACGATGGCCATGTAGCTATCATGCTCGGCGCGATCAAGGCCTTGGCACCGTACAAGGATCAGATGGCCGGCACCATCAAGTGCCTGTTCCAGCCGTCCGAGGAGAATGGCACTGGCGCGGTAGCCATGATCAAGGCCGGCGTCCTCGATGGCGTAGATGAGGTCTTCGGACAGCATCTGTGGACCGGCGTTCCGGTAGGCAAGATCTCTGTCGAAGCAGGCCCTCGTATGGCCTCCGCTGGTTTCTTCTCGATCGATGTCAAGGGCAAGAGCGGCCACGGCGCCCGTCCTCAGGAGGGCATCGACGCTGTCGTCTGCAGCTCCGCGATCGTCATGAACCTGCAGTCCATCGTCAGCCGTGAGACCGACCCGGTAGAGTCCGCTGTCGTCACCATCGGCCGCATGGACGTTGGCGAGATGCGCAACATCACCGCAGAGAACGGCCACATGGAAGGCACGACCCGTACCTATTCCCCGGCCATCCGCGCTGACTTTGAGAATATGATGGACCGCATCATCCAGGCAACCGCACACGCCTATCGCTGCACGGCCAAGCTGGATTACTATGACAACGTACCCCCGGTCATCAACCACGAGGGACCGTCCAAGCTGGCCGCCGGCTCCGTCGCCAAGATCCTTGGCGAGGACGCTGTCTATCTCTTCCCGAAGACCACCGTCGGCGAGGACTTCGCAAACTTCCTGCAGGCAAAGCCCGGCCTCTTCGCCTTCACCGGCGTAGGCAACCCGGAGATCGACGCCTGCTACGCTCACCATAATTGCAAGTTCAAAATGGACGAGGAGGGCGTTTTCAATGGCATGATGCTGAACATCCAGTACGCACTTGACTGGACGGAGGCACACGCACTGTAAATCATGGGCAAACAAACGCCGGATGCGAGTTTCGCATCCGGCGTTTTGAAGTCAGTGGATTTGAGTATAGGTCCGGCGTTTTTTCCAGAGGGCCTTGACCTGGCCGATGACATCCTTCTCCCAGAACCAGCGATTA
>CAMOGO010000136.1 GCA_946614075.1 uncultured Lachnospiraceae bacterium
CAGCCTCATTGACAGAGTTTCTTTCGAAACACAGCCTCATTGACAGAGTTTCTTTCGAAACACAGCCTCATTGACAGAGTTTCTTTCGAAACACAGCCTCATTGACAGAGTTTCTTTGAAAAACAGCCTCACTGACCGAGTTTCTTTGAAAAACAGCCTCATTTTCTAAGGCTTCGGTCGCCCTTTCGCCCCTGAAAAAGTCTCTTTTTCGCCAAATTGTATTTTTACGAAAAACTTTTCGTGTTCTCCCTTTTGATATCCCGTGCGCTTAAGTATGATTATAACAGAAACGTCATCGAATGCCACCCTGTTATCAAAATTTTGATAACAGGATATGATTTTTCGGTGCTACCCTGTTTAGACCGATTAATGATATTATTTTAACAGGAGAAGGCGGGACACTTTTCACGTACCGCAGACAAAACATTTCAAGCGTCATAAAAGAATCACGGCCGGAAGCTGTGATAAGTCTAAGGAGGTATATCATGGAAAAGAAAGCTATGGGAATCGGAACTTCTGTCATCCACACCAACAACATGAAGGATACGCAGTGTCACTCTCTGACATTGCCTATCTATCAGACTTCTACGTTCTACTTCGACACCTGCGAAGAGGGCGGACGTAAGTTTGCTGGACAGGAAGCCGGTTATATTTATACTCGTCTGGGCAACCCGACCATCGCTCAGGCTGAGTCCAAGGTTGCTATGCTCGAGGGAGCTGAGGCAGCTGCTGCTACCGCATCCGGTATGGGCGCCATCACCGCAGCGATCTGGACGATCTGCTCCGCTGGCAAGCACATCATCGCCGACAAGACTCTGTACGGCTGCACCTTCGCATACCTGTCTCACGGCATCAGCCGCTATGGCGTAGAGGTTGACTTCATCGATACCTCCGATCTGGAGCAGGTTAAGTCTCACCTGAAGGCCAACACCGCAATGGTTTATCTTGAGACTCCGGCTAACCCGACTCTGAAGATTGCTGATCTGACCGAGATCTGCAAGATCGCTCATGCTTACAATCCTGAGATCAAGGTTGTCTGCGATAACACCTTCGCAACTCCTTACACCCAGAAGCCGCTGTCCTTAGGCTGCGATGTTGTCGTACATTCCGCTACGAAGTACATCAACGGCCACGGCGACGTAATCGCAGGATTTGTCGCAGGTAAGGCTGATTTCATCACCCAGGTCAAGATGTTCGGTATCAAGGATATGACCGGCGCTGTCCTCGGACCGCAGGAAGCATTCCTGATCTGCAGAGGTCTTAAGACCTTCGAAATCCGTATGGCTCGCCACTCTGCAAACGCTGCAGCAGTCGCTGAGTTCCTTGACAAGCACGAGAAGGTTGCTCATGTCAACTATCCGGGACTTGCTTCTCACCCGAATCACGATGTAGCAGCTCGCCAGATGACCAATGGCTTCGGCGGCATGCTTTCCTTCGAGGTTAAGGGCGGCAAGGAAGCCGGCATGAAGTTCTGCAACGCTCTGAAGCTTTGCACCATCGCTGTCAGCCTTGGCGACGCTGAGACTCTGGTAGAGCATCCGGCCAGCATGACTCACTCCACCTACAGTGAGGCTGAGCTGCAGGAAGCTGGTATCTCCGGCGGTCTGATCCGTGTTTCCATCGGCCTTGAGAATGTCGAGGACATCATCGCTGATATGGCACAGGCTCTGGATCAGATCTAATGCGGAAGATCATAGTGTAAACACTTACTATATGGGGATATGGGGGGGTACAAAGGGGCTGTCGCAAAATGGCGGCAGCCCTTTTCTATCAATATAAAGCAGCCTTTAAGGCCTTAAACTCATGCTTCACCGGCGGGAAGCCAGCTTCCCGCCGGTCATCAGCTTCCAGCCCGGTAAGACATTTCTTCATATGCCCCTTACTGGGCCGTGCCCTCTCCTAACTTAAAAGTTTCTTCGGCAGTAAGAGAGAACACCGCACTTGCGCGGTCAAATTTCTCCCACAGCATCAGGAAGCCATGCTCCATACCCGTCATCTGAAAAAGCGTGACAGGTGAACCTGCCGCCTCAAGAGCCGTCGCGAAAGCTTCCCCGTCAGCCCGCAGCGGGTCGTACTCTGCCGTCACAATGAGCGTCCTGGTTTCCGTGTGCATATCACGGCGTGTGCCAGGGTCAAGATAGGCGAAGTTCAGCCAATCCGTATTCCTCTCGCCGATCTGTCCGCCATTCATGCCGATCTGTCCGCCATTCATGCCAATCTGTCCGCCATTCATGCCGATCTGACTGCTATCCACGCTGATTTGGCCGCTGCTCTTTCTGTTCTGACTCACTACCTCATGGGCTTGCTGCTCTGCTGCCATTTTTTCATCAATATCACCGGCATAAAACTTCCTTGCGGCCAGAAGCATCTCCCTTGGCAGGACATAGTCGCCATTCCCATATGCTGCAACCGTCGGGGACTCCTCAATCGGCACGCCGCCGTAGGTCCCGTAATACAAGAACTGAGCAGCTATCTGAGGCCCGCCGTGATCCATCGAGAACCAGTTGAGAGCGGCACAGATATTAGCTCCGGAACTATCCCCGGCTGTACAGATCTTCTCCGGATCCACGCCAAGCTCATCTGCATGGGCAGATACCCAATTTAGCACTGCCCAGGCATCCTCCATGGCGGCCGGGTAAGGATGCTCCGGTGCCAGGCGATACCCTACCGAAAGGACAAGGCACTTACAGTCTCTTGCCAGTCTCCGGCAGATGCTGTCATGGCTTGCGATGTTGTGGATCATAAAGGCACCGCCATGGAAGTACAGAATGATCGGTAATGCCTGTGCATTTGCTCTGTCCTGGCTCCTTCGAGAAATATCACCCGACTGAGTACGATCCAGTGCGTGAGCGCTATCCGGTGCGTGAGCGCTATCCAAGGCGTGAGCGCTATCCAGCGGCCGGTACAGTCGTACAGGGATTTCATTATTGCACGTCATTCCCGGCTCATCAGCAGGCATCTTGAGTCCACTCGCCTTCCCTGACTCACCTCCCGGAATCCTGAAGTCTCTCACCTCCCCAACCTCCACGGTTGGGTTCTCGTCATTATATATCTGGTCCACTGCTGCCCTGATCTGCTCGATCGGCAGCACGCCAAGTACATTTTCCTGTTTCCGCCCGCCATAATGAGCGGCAACCTGCGGGTCCAGTGCCATTTTCTCCCCTTCTTTCATGAAATATTGCGTTTCAGCTATATCTTTTATCACATTTCGAGCAAAACTACGTGGCGACTTGTCATTTCAATTAATTCCCCCCGTAGTCATTTACCGTCTCAGGAGGCTTGCTTTTCAAAAACTACGGGGGTTTTAAAGATCTGCTCAAACTCCCACGTAGTTCATTGCTGCGAGAAAAGTCCTCTTGAAATAAATTACGTGGGCATCCGCAAACAAGCCCATCCGCCCACGTAAAGAATCAATATATTTCAACTTAGTAAAGTCTGTTTGTACGTGTGTTTCTGATTTTCTGTATAAAACCCCCGTAAAAAACAGAGTTATGTCCTCGTCGTCAGATCTTGACTTACGTGGCGTTTTCTGCTGCCGACATATTTCCCACGTAATATTTCCATTTCCTAGAATCTCGCCTAGAAAAACTACGTGGGATAATCAGGAAAGGCTCATTTACCACGTAAAATTCCGGACATCACCAAAATGTCCTGGGTGGCCGACCTTTTCCTCTGTCCAGCAAAGCATAATTCCGGTCTAGCCAGGCTTTGCAACTGCCCGGTCTAGCTTTGTTCTGTCCGCCCAAAAGGCAGCAAAGCTTAATTCCAACCAAGCCAGGCTTTGCAGCTGCCTGGTCTAGCTTTGTTCTGTCCGGCCAAAAGACAGCAAACCTTGTCTTGCCTTTGTCTTGCCCCTATCTTGCCTTTGTCTTGCCCCTATCTTGCCTTTGCCTTGCCCCTATCTTGCCTTTATCTTGCCCTCATCTTGCCCTTGTCTTTATCTCGCCATCTGCAGGATTTTCTCGATGTCATCCGTCTCAAGCGGGACAAATGCGCCGATCTTCTTGGCGCCGTAGTCGGTGCACTTCTCTGCCATCTCGCGGATCTGGGCGTCGGTGACGTCACCGATACCGAGCTCGCGCAGGTTGGTAGGCATCTGGATCGAACGGTAAAAGTCCTCCATACGCTCGATGCCAGCCAGGGCGGTCAGCTCCGGGTGATCAAAATCCATCTGGCAGCCGTGGACACGGACAGCAAACTGAGCAAAGCGAGCGACGTCGTGCTTGTAGACATAGCGAGCCCAGCTGCCCCAGACAGAGGCAAGGCCGGCGCCATGGGCGACATCAAACATACCGCCGATCTCATGCTCGATCTTGTGGCTAGCGAAATCGCCGATCCGGCCGGTACCGGTCAGGCCATTATGAGAAAGGCTTCCGGCCCACATGATCTCAGCGCGGGCATCGTAATCCTCCGGGTTCTCACGCAGCTTCGGTGCATTCTGAAGGACGGTCACCAGAAGTCCTTCTGCGATACGGTCGGTCAGCTCGACATGCTTGACATTCGTAAAGTAACGCTCCATCGTATGCATCATGATATCGACGGCACCGCAGCCGGTCTGATACCAAGGCAGGGAGTAGGTCAGTTCCGGATTCATGATGGCGAATTTCGGACGGGCAAGCTCGGTATTGAGGGATCTCTTCAGCCAGCCCTCCTCCTTTGTGATGACACAGGAGTTGCTGGTCTCGCTACCGGCTGCTGCGATCGTCAGCACGACACCGACCGGAGCACAGGCCGTCGGAGCACCTTTTCCGA
>CAMOGO010000137.1 GCA_946614075.1 uncultured Lachnospiraceae bacterium
CGTGCGCATAAAAAAAACCGGCCCCGAGGGGCCGGTTTTTTTTACTGTTGTTTACTGTGCATCTGCTACATACATGGCTTTGTCAAAGGTCAGGAGTCCGAGGACGTCCTCGTCGACCTTCAGCTCGGGCGCACTCTCAACCCAGCCCGTGTACACCTCCGTGAACTTCGCGGCTTCGCGCTCAGCAATCACTTCCTGACGGGCAGCCTCGGTAGCCTCCTCGTCATAATCATCCACACAGTAGATTACATAATAGTAACCATTGTCGGTGGAGAAGCAGGAGTCATACTCCCCGGTCGACAGAGCCAGTGCGGTCGGTCCAAGGGTCTGCGCATACTCACCCTCGCCGATGTGATAGACGGTCGCGGTCAGGTCATACTCAGCGGCTGCGGTGTCGATATCGGTTCCCTCATCCATCGCTGCCAGGATGCCGTCGCGGACCTCCTGTGCGTCGTAGGTCTCCGATGCGCTGTCCAGGGATACAACCTTGAACTCCCACTTATGGATGCTCTCCTCATCCACCTCACGGTCGATGTCGGCAACCATCGCCTCGTAGACGCGGTTTGCCAGAGCATTATTCTCATAGATCGCGACCACATCCTCGCGGTCCATCTCGGTGGCAGCCAGGACATTCTCCGCTCCTGTCGTCAGGAAAAGCTCTACGCCCTCCTCTACCTTCGCCTTGTCCTCATCGCTTAAGGAAACGCCAAGCTCTGCGGCGTGCTGGTTCAGCAGGTGGATCTGGTAGACTTTATTCACCATCATGGAACGGATGTACTCGCCATAGTTTAACGACTCATTATAGTCCTGCGTCCAGAGCTCGTCTCCGTAATAGCTTCCGTAGTAAAGCTCATAGGCGTACTGGAGGCTTCTCATATAGTAATTGACCTCGGCCAGGTTGATCTTCTCGGAGCCAAAGGTGGCGACAGTTATGTCCGGATAATCCTTGATTTCTCTGCTTGATACGCTGCCGCAGCCGGCGAAGACACCTGCCATGAGGCATACCGCTGCTAACAACGCTGCTGCTTTTCTTTTCATAAATACGTCCTCTCCTAGGTATCATTTTACACATATGACAATCTCAGACACCGGTGCTGCACACCATCCATATCCATGTCATATACGCTAACTGTAATACTATACCACTTTATCCCCCGTCTGTGCAAGCATCGGAAGAAAGTCTTTACGTAGAAGTTCGTCGATTTTGGACAGAAGGGCCTGATTCTCCAGGTCCTTGCCGCCGCGCTCGGTGTAGACAAAGCCCGGCTGGGCGCCGTTTACGAACTTCATCGCGCCGCGGTGCTTTTTGATCATCTCCGGGACCTGATTCGTATCGAGGTCGGCGTCCGGCAGCAGCCGGAAACGGATCTCTCTGGCGTTCCCGGAAATCTCCGTGATAAAGACCTGATGGGCCATCGCCTTGATCCTTGCGATCGTGAGGAGGTTCAGGACCGCCTTCGGAGGCTCGCCAAAGCGGTCGATCAGCTCGTCCTGCATGTCCTCCTGCTCCTCGGTAGTCATGACACTGGCGATACGTTTGTAGATATCGAGCTTCTGTGCCTCGTTGCGAATGTAAGATGGCGGAATGTAGGCGTCGACCTGAAGATCGATTGTCGTTTCAAAATCAACCTTCTGCGAAATGCCTTTCTCCTCACGGATGGCATCGTTTAAGAGGCGGCAGTACAGATCGTACCCCACCGCCTCCATGTGTCCGTGCTGCTCGGAGCCTAACAGGTTTCCGGCGCCGCGGATCTCCAGGTCCTTCATGGCGATGCGGATACCGGAGCCGAGCTCGGTGAACTCCCGGATGGCCGAGAGCCGTTTTTCCGCGTCTTCCTTCAGGATCTTGTCCTTTTTGTACATCAGGAAGGCGTAGCCGGTCCGGTTGGAACGGCCGACACGGCCGCGAAGCTGATATAGCTGGGACAGGCCAAAGCGGTCCGCATCCTGGATGATGATGGTATTGACGTTGGGAATGTCCAATCCGGTCTCAATGATCGTTGTCGAGACCAGGACGTCGATGTCTCCATTGATAAAGTCGAGCATGATGCTCTCGAGCTTTCGCTCGCTCATCTGGCCATGGGCCGGCTGCACGACGGCATCGGGTGCCAGAGCCTGCACGCGGGCCGTCACGTCGAGGATATTGTTCACGCGGTTGCTCACGTAAAAAACCTGGCCGCCTCTGGCAAGCTCACGTCTTATGGCCTCGCGGACCATCTCGTCGTGATACTCCATGACATAGGTCTGGATCGGCTGCCGGTCGATCGGTGCCTCCTCCAGGACGCTCATGTCGCGGATGCCGATCAGGCTCATATGAAGAGTACGGGGGATCGGTGTCGCCGTCAGGGTCAGGACATCCACCGTCTCACGCATTTTCTTGATTTTTTCCTTGTGCGTTACGCCAAAGCGCTGCTCCTCATCGATGATTAAAAGCCCCAGGTTCTTGAACTCGACATCCGAGGATAAAAGCCTATGCGTTCCGATCACGATATCGACCGTGCCCTTTTTCAGGCCGGCAAGAGCGGCCTTTTGCTGGGCCGGTGTGCGGAAGCGGGACATCAGCTCCACCGTGACCGGGTAATTCATCATGCGCTGCACGAAGGTATTGTAATGCTGCTGGGCCAGGATCGTCGTCGGGACCAGATAAACCACCTGACGTCCCTCCTGGACCGCCTTGAAGGCAGCCCGGATCGCGATCTCCGTCTTCCCGTAGCCGACATCGCCGCAGATCAGGCGGTCCATGATCTTGGTGCTCTGCATATCCTCCTTGACCGCCTGGATCGCCTTTTCCTGGTCCTCCGTGAGCTCATAGGGGAACAGCTCCTCAAACTCCCGCTGCCAGACGGTATCTGCGCCGTAGACGTAGCCGTCCGTCTGCGAGCGCTTGGCATATAGCTGCACCAGATCCTTGGCGATGTCCTTTACCGCCGCCTTGACCTTGGACTTGGTCCGGCTCCAGTCCTGCCCGCCCAGGCGGTTCAGCTTCGGCCGGTTCTCCCCCGCGGAGGAGTATTTCTGCAGCAGCTCCAGCTGGGTGACCGGCAGATAAAGGACATCCTTGCCCGCATACTCGATGCGGAAATAGTCCTTTATGATATGGTCTACCTCCAGCTTCTCGATGCCTCTGTAGACTCCGAGGCCGTGGTTTTCATGCACGACCAGGTCGCCCGGGCTCAGCTCATGGAAATCGCGGATCGCCGCGCCGTCGTTCCGATGCCGTCTCCTGGCAGGCTTTTTGCTGCTTCCGAAAATCTCCGACTCCGTGATGACCTGGAAGCGGATCATCGGATACTCGAAGCCCTTATGCAGGCTTCCGTAAGTCACCAGGATCTCCCCCGGTGCGACCGGTCTGGCGGCCGTGTCCGAAAAGTACGCCCGCAGGTCATAGGTGTCCTGCAGGTCCTTGGCCAGACGCTCTGCCCTCGTACGCCCTGCGCAGAGCAGGATCGTGCGGACCTTTTCCTTCCGCCCTCTCGTCAGATCCTTGATCAGAAGCTCAAAATTACTCTGATAGGAGGTGATGCTCTTGGCCGTGATATTGTACGCCCTCTTCACGGAGAAACGGCCGATCTTCTGGTCCAGTCCCGACAGGAAAACCGTGTTTTTCCGCTCGAGGCAGGACCTCAGACCGGCATAGGCAAAAAGCTCCGGCATCTCACCGGCACTCTCCATCCCGTGCTCGCGGCGGCTTTTCAGGCTGTCGTAATACTCGGCCTCCACCGTCTCGGCCATATCCTCGATCCGCGCCGGCTCGTCCAGAAACAGTATATCCTCCTCCCGGACATAGTCCAGGAAGGAAACCTGCTTCACAGCCCGTTTCTTTCCACCCAGGATCTCCCTCGGGATCTCCTGCACAGCCGGGTAGAGAATGGCATCGTCCGCCTCCTCCAGGGACCTCTGGTTCGTCGGATCGTAGATGCGGATGGAGTCGATCTCCGTATCCCAAAGCTCGATACGGTAAGGATTCTCCTCCGTCAGCGGATAAATGTCCAGAATCCCGCCCCTTAAGGCAAACTGACCCGGAAGCTCCGCCTGCATCTGGCGGCTGTAGCCGAGCTGGATCAGCTTCTTTACGAAGTCATTCAAGTCCTCGATCTCATCGCCGACCCGCAGGTGGATCCTCTGCTCCTCCCAGACCTCCAAAGGATCCAGCTTCTCCATACAGGAGTCGATCGTCAGGATGACGGTACAGCGTTCCTTCGTCAGCATGGCTTTGAGGACACGTACACGCTCGGCTGTCAGCTCGTTGCTCTTGATATCCGCGTCGTAAAAGAGAAAGTCTCTCGGCGGATAGAGCCAGACATCCTGGTCAAAATACCGGCAGTCCTCGTAGACCAGCCTGGCCTCCGACTCTGAGCTCGTCACGATGACCCGCCTCTTTGCGTTCG
This sequence comes from uncultured Lachnospiraceae bacterium, assembly GCA_946614075.1. Next base: position 4,389 of record CAMOGO010000137.1, read on the forward strand.
CTCCCAGCTCATGCATCAGATGCACCTTCTGCGTATCCAGGCAACCGCTGATCCAGACCGGACCCAGCCCGCGCTCCAGGCTCAGTGCCGCTTCACGATATTCATTTAATTCCTGAAGAGGTTCGCTAAATGCTGACATAAATCTCCTGTTCGTGCCTGCTTTCTGAGTGCAGCGAAGGGTGATTCCTGCTGCAGCTTTCCATCCGGCTCCTGACTGGTCGCAGACACCTTCTCATCACAGACCGCTTTCGTCTGTCCGGTATCCGTATTCTGACTGGTCTCTATATTTTGATGGGTTTCGGTGTTCTGGCCATTTACTGTATTCTGGCCATTTACTGTATTCTGG
>CAMOGO010000138.1 GCA_946614075.1 uncultured Lachnospiraceae bacterium
CGGACGACTCAACGTCACGGTCAGCACCAGTTTTTCCACCTTATCCGGATGATCCATAGCAAGCCACTGCGCGATCATGCCTCCCTGCGAAACACCGACAAGCACCGCCGCTGACACCCCCAGGGCATCCATAGCACTGTTCAGGTCCTCGGCCATGTCCCGTGTCGTCATACCCGGAGCCAGCGTCCTCCGCCTGCTGAACACATACACTGTGAAATCCTTTGCCAGACTCCGATACAGAAGCGCGAAGGGCAGGGCCATGCCTTTGACCGTCTTCAGGCCATCACCCACACCAGGTATCATGATTAGAGGCTTCGGTCCGCTGCCAAAACGGATATAGTCAACCACTCCCGTCGGCAGACTTAAACTACAATTCTTCGCATTCAGCATCATAACCTCCCAGATGACAACGGGGACGGTTCTCGGTGTCATCTATGCGGATGACAAGGGGGACGGTTCTCGGTGTCACCTATGCATATCCGTGTAACCTTTAAAGCACATCATCATATTCGCCATACTCACAGCCGATATGCGTAGCTTCCACCTCATCCACGAGCTGAAGCTCCTCATCTACCTTATCGTACAGCTTGATGGTACCCCAGCCATTGCCGCCATTCCAAAGCCTGTTATGCTTCTTCGTGCCATCCGGCGCTTCATAATTAATGAGAAGCATATCCGCCTTTTTGCAGAAAACCTCGGTATCCATCACCGCATGCCTGTTTTCCTGGCGAACATGCCAATGCACCAAATCCTCCTGCTCCTCAAAGGAAAACTCCGTCTTCACATTCAGCCAGACATGCGAGAAATTGAAGTCATACTCCTTCCCTTCATACCAGAAAACCCCCAAAAGCCTCCTGTCCAAAGGAACAAAGTAAATCTTCGGCCGGCCTCCGCCGATATCAAAAACGCTGTTTGTCAGCATCTCTCCGGTTTTCTTGCTCTTCAGGCAATTCGAGGACAGCCACACCCACGGCGAGGTGAAATCCCGTCCCCAGTTTTTATCGGCATATCCAAAGCTGCCCTCCGGAGAAACCAGGTATTTACGTCCATTGCAAAGGATTTCCCCCTGATACGCCGTCTTCATGCCCTCCGCATGCCAATACATCGCAAAAGCCTCTGCATCGCGAAGCGGCTTGCTGGCTCCGTAACCTACATTAAACGCAACCTGCTTGTCAACCTTCAGATCCCACGCCAGCTCCCCTGCCTCACACATCCACTCTGGATGAGCAGCGGCCTCCTCAGGAGAAATCGAAATACTCCCTCGCAGAGCTGTCTCGGAAGCATAGCAATCGCCAGCCTCTACCTCGTACGGCGCGTCACCGTGAATTCGGGTATCGCGCAGAGAGAAAAATCTATGGAGCTGGAAATGCTCCGCGCCCCAGGTTCCCGCCTTCACCATCAGGTAGGACGGCCATTTCCCGCTCGCCTTATTCGCCGGAAGCTGCCCCAGAACGGGCTCATCCTCCGCCAAAGCCGGATTACAAATGAAAAACTCGATAAAAAACGGCTTCTCCTCGCCGGTCTCGGCATCCTGCGCCGTCAGCGAATGCCACCACCAGTCATAGCCGTGATGGGCAAGCGGCCCGTGCAGCATAAACGAATCTCTCGTAATATCATGATGATTGAACATCTATAAACCTTCTTTCTACTATTGTATCCCAGTCCGGAAAACCGTCGTGTAACACGTTAGAGGCTTCCCGGTGTCATCCTCACCCCCGCTGCCGGTAGATCTGGGCGAGTCCGCCGTGCGAAGTCTCGCGGTACTTTTCATTCAGGTCAAGCCCCGTCCGGTACATGGTCGCTACCACCTCATCAAACGAGATTTTCCTGGTCGCATAGAGAAAACGGGACAGATTTACCGCGCTCAAAGCACGCATGGCCGCAACCGCGTTGCGCTCAATGCAGGGGATCTGCACCAGCCCGCCCACCGGGTCGCAGGTCAGGCCGAGATTATGCTCCATGGCAATCTCGGCAGCATACTCGATCTGGTCGATATTCAGCCCGTAAAGCTGCGCAACGGCAGCCGCTGCCATCGAGCAGGCACTTCCGATCTCCGCCTGACATCCGCACTCAGCCCCGGAAATACTGGCGTTGGTGCGGATCACATTTCCAACCAGGCCTGCGACGGCGAGAGCATCCAGGATCTCCTCCTCCGGGAAGCCGCGCTCTTTCTGCATGTAGTAGAGGATGGACGGCAAAACCCCGCAGCTGCCGCAGGTCGGCGCCGTCACCACCACGTTCTCCGCCGCATTTTCCTCGCTGACCGCATAGGCATACGCCGCAATCACACGATTCATCCGGACATCCGCACTCTCGTTATAGCAGCGCTTGTTGTACAGATATTTCGCCTTTCTCGTCAGATTCAGGCCGCCGGGAAGGATTCCCTCTGCCTCCAGCCCGTGTTCCACCGCATCCTGCATGGCACGCCAGATTTTCTTCAGATAATCCCTCAGCGTGTACCCCTCCAGAATATAGATCAGCTGGATGATGCTGATTTTTTCCTGATTGCAGAGCGCCACGATCTCCGAAAAATTCTTCTGCGGATAAACCTCCTTGTCCTCCTCCGAAGATTCGTGCTCGACACGGATAGATCCCCCACCGATGCTGAAAATCCGGGAAGCAGCGATCTCTTTTCCCTCTTTGAAAGCCTTGAACAGCATCGTATTCGGGTGCGGAAGCTCCGATTCCTTGGTCTCATGGTCAAAGAAAACCTTCGCCCCGGGAAGTCCCTCCCGGATCGCCTTTCCTGTCCCATGTCCCTCGCCGGTAAATGCCAGCGAGCCGAACAGCGTCACCTCATAGGCATCTGCATCCGGATACCTGCTGCCAAAGATCTGGGCAGCATGATAAGGCCCGACGGTATGCGAACTCGACGGCCCATTTCCTATTTTGTAAACACTGGTGATACTCTTCATTTTGACTCCCTTCCGAGAACCTACACGTTGTCAGCTGCCTCTATCGCATCCAGGGTCCGGAAAAACCGATGCGTCGCAACCGCCGGCCCCATGAGCAACAGACCAAATACGTTCCATCCAAACATATGCCACCAGGATGTATGCGGACCGGGGATTCCCCTTTTTTCCGCGATCTCTTTCAGCTCCTCGGAAATCCGCGCCATCCACACCAAGGTGTAGATGAACAGCGTCGGAATCCCAAGAAGGTAAGCCTTCCAGTATGGCATCACCTCATGCCCCAGAACCGACTCGATCTCCTTCTGCAAACCCAGCGGCATATAGATCAGGAAAAAAATCCCTGCCGTAAAAAAATCAATGAAACCCAGCAAAAACCCCGGGCGATTGGTGTGGTTACCCGCAGGCATATTCGTCACCCCGTTTTCCCGTTTCGAAACGGCCTGAAACCCTGAAACTTCAGCCGCATTAGAAGTTTTTGTAAGTCCTGTCTGTATTCGGATTCTGCCACAAACAATAAACTACGGCATCCATAACGAATAACAAAAAGAATAACTTTTCACTGCATCGCTAAACACGAACCGATCTTTAGAAAAGATGGATGACAGCTTACGGGAATATAGCAACCTGCTTTACAGGGCTATCTCAAATGACTCCGTACTGTTTATGAGATCCAGCGCCGTCTGGGCGCGGGATAGCTCATTGGAGATTTTTTCAAAGTCTTCTTCCACGGTCTTTAAATCGTAATTCACATATCTGTAATCAATGAAGTTCTGGGTGGAGCCATATACGTTCTCGACTCTTGTCCTCGGCAGCACAGATTTCATCTGATCCAGCTTCTCTTTCTGCTTCGTTAGCTGAGGAATGTAAATCAGCATCTGATCGATGGTCATGTCAAAGCCCGGCACGACATGGGTAATGTTAAACACATTCAACGCATGCCGGAGTTTTCGAACCTGGTTCTCCAATGCTCTTAATTCCTCCCTGGTCGCCTCATAATTGTAGTCCGGGCGGCATGTTTCCGGGTCTTCCTGGACCGAAGCCAGAAAAGACGAGCTCATTTCTTCTTTCTTTAAAATAGACAGGATTTTCTCATTCAGTGTCTTAAGCAATTTCCCTGCCTCTTTAGATGTCAGTTTCATTTTTTCTCCTTTGTTCTGTATCAAAGCTCTATTTCCGTCAGCTTTATACTCGTAGACCAGCTTGTCATATACTCTTCCGCCGACCTCAAGGCCGTCCTTTTCTTCCCTTACCAGCTTCATCCCAGCCTTTTCAAGCGTCCTATGCGACCCGATATTCTCAGCTGCACACCATGCAGTCACACACGGAATGCCTTCATTTTCCGTCAGGTATTCCAGCACTTTTTTCAGTGCCGCCGCCGCAAGGCCTCGTCCCTGCCAGCCCGGTACGACGCTGAAGCCGACCTCAATCTGATCGCCATTATAGTCATAGGCTCCGATCGTCCCGACGAGAACATCGTCAATGTCCATTACCCATGAATAGACATGCTCGTCGTCATAACGATCGATGAAGCCCTGCACGGTTTCCCGGGCCATCTCCAAGGTCGCGTAGGGATTCCAGCCGGAATACTGATACATTGCCGGATCTGTTCCCAAGTACCGATATAGACTATCCGCGTCCTCCGGGCGATATCTACGCAGGATCATACGCTCTGTCCATAATTCCACGGTTCCATGTACTTCGATTTCCTCTATGAAAACGATCTGCGAATGGTAGATCAGGCTGTCTTCAATGAAAATACCATCTTCCTCGCCGCCATATTCACACTCCAGAAAATCGTGATTCCCATACTCCGCCAT
>CAMOGO010000139.1 GCA_946614075.1 uncultured Lachnospiraceae bacterium
CAGCCATTCCTCGGGATGGAGCTCCTCGAAGGTCTCAAACCGGTCTTCGGTGTAGAAAATCAGACCGTCGCTGGAATAGACGATTCGCTCGTCCGAGCGGGCGCCGCCATCATAGTTTACGTCGCACTCAAAATACTTGCGGCCCTTTTTCTCGGGGAGAAGCTTCTCGTAGTTGCCAAACTTGTTGCCGCCGATCGCGGCTCCCGGGGCAACCTTCCAAAGGTTTCTCGCGTCACTGTTCCAGCCAAGCTCCTCCGCTTCGGTTTTGGTGAGATAATTCGGCGGAAGCTCCCCGTAGAGATAAAGATACAGGGCGACCTCATCCCGGGACAGGTACTCTTCTCCCTCTTCCACCGAAAGTTTAGCGCCGGCAGAAATCGTCTCCACCGGCTCCGCCTCAGTTGTCGGGGCCTTCTTCTTCCCTTCCACAGCGGAAATCAGGCTGCCCCGTCCATCCAGTGTCGATCCAAAGCCCTCGCTGCCGGCAAACAGGCTGATCGCCGGGATCAGGAAAAGGAGCAGGGCCAGGGCCCAGCGTTTACCATATTTCATTGCGCACCTCCAGATAGTCTTTATACCAGGCAAACAGGGCCGCGGCAATCACCGCGGCCCTCCAATGGACAAAACGTAAAAAATTACTGACCCATCTGCTTAGCTACTTCTGCAGCAAAATCCTCGTTCTTCTTCTCAAGGCCCTCGCCGGTCTCGAAGCGGATGAACGTCTTTACGCTGGCCTTTGCGCCAACCTTCTTGGCAACCTCAGCCACATACTGGCCAACGGTCTGCTTTCCGTCCTCAGCCTTAACGTAGATCTGGTCAACAAGGCAGATCTCCTTGAGCTCCTTGTTCAGACGTCCCTGAACCATGCCGGCAAGAATCTTGTCGTTGGCGTCGGGCTTCTCGTTTCTGGCAGCCTCGGTCAGGATCTTCTTCTCGTTCTCCAGATAAGCCTGGTCAACCTCGGCACGCGTGGTATAGAGAGGCTTAAGAGCCGCTGCCTGCATGGCAACGTTCTTGGCCATTTCCTTGATCTCATCGTTTACGATGTCGGACTCAACGTCAACCAGGACGCCGATCTTTCCGCCGCCATGGATATAGGAAACGATAACACCGTTCTCGTCCTTCAGCTGCTTAAAGCGGCGAATGTGCATGTTCTCACCGATGACGGCGATCATGGAGGAAAGCTTCTCGGCAACGGTCATAGCCGGGTCAAGAGCCCACTTCTCATTCATGAATGCCTCAGCGTCGGCAGCGTCGGTGGAGACAGCCTGCTTAGCAACCTCGGCGACATAGCCCCTGAACACTTCGTTCTTGGCCACGAAATCGGTCTCGGAGTTAACCTCAACCACGACTGCACTCTTGCCGTCCTCGGATACATAGGTATCGCACATACCCTCGGCTGCGATTCTTCCGGCCTTCTTCTGTGCGCCGGCAAGACCCTTCTCACGAAGGAAATCTACTGCTTTATCCATATCTCCGTCGGTGGCGCTTAAAGCCTTCTTGCAGTCCATCATTCCGGCGCCGGTCATCTCACGGAGCTCTTTTACCATTGCAGCTGTAATAGCCATTGTGTTATTTCTCCTTTCTCGGTTCTGTATGCTTACTCTGCGTCAACCAGGGTCTCGATGTCAGCGGCTGCATCGGTGCTATCGGCTGCGAGCATCTCCTCGCCTGCCTCCTCGACCTCGTCAGCATCGTTGGACTCGCCCTGCTTTGCCTCGATTACGGCGTCAGCCATCTTGGAAGCGATAAGCTTTACGGCTCTGATGGCGTCGTCGTTGCCCGGGATCACATAGTCCAGCTCCTCGGGATCGCAGTTGGTGTCGGCGATACCGATTAACGGGATGTTCAGCTTGTGAGCTTCCTGTACGCAGATTTTCTCCTTCTTCGGGTCAACTACGAAGATGGCGTCCGGAATTCTCGGCATATCCTTGATACCGCCAAGGTTCTTCTCCAGCTTCTCCCATTCCTTCTTCAGCTGGATGACTTCCTTCTTCGGCAGAACGTCAAAGGTTCCGTCCTCGGACATGGTCTCGATCTGGCGCAGACGGTTGATTCTGCTCTGGATGGTCTTGAAGTTGGTCAGCATACCGCCGAGCCATCTCTGGTTTACATAGTACATTCCGCAGCGTCCGGCCTCGGTAGCCACGGCATCCTGTGCCTGCTTCTTGGTTCCTACAAAGAGGATGATGCCGCCGTCGGCAACGATGTCGAGCACTGCCTTGTAAGCCTCGTCAACCTTGCCTACAGACTTCTGCAGGTCGATGATGTAGATACCGTTTCTCTCGGTGTAGATGTAGGGAGCCATTTTGGGGTTCCACCTTCTGGTCTGATGACCAAAATGCACACCTGCTTCAAGAAGCTGCTTCATGGAAATAACGCTCATTTTTTTCTCTCCTTTTTTGGTTTTTTCTTCCGCACAGCAACAGCGGGGACCACAAAGGGCACCGGCCCGCCTTTTTCTGTGCGTGATTAATCACAAGCTTTACCAGTATAGCACTGTTATTTTCAAATGTCAACCGGAATTCACTTATCTTCCTCATACCAGAGGCGCACATATTCTGGCTGAATATGAACCTGCACTCTCTCGTTCGACGGAGGCGGGGTCATATAGTCGCCGTAAAGAGTGCGCAGCACCCCGTCATATCCGACCGGCGCCGGAAAGTCTTCCGATCCCACCCTCAAGTTCACGGAGCTTTCGTACCAGGACGCGTCGAACACTTTTCCGATCATCTGAATCAGATAGTTATGGAAAAACAGCCCATGCTTGTTTTTGTTCTGTCCGCTCTCCCTCTGGGCGGTCCGGTCATACCAGCGAACCAGAGTTTTTGCGGAAAAAAGCTTTCCGATAAAGGAAAGCACGGCTACCGCCGCTTTTGCGAGGCCATGGTATTCACTCAGGTCAAGTTTGTACCTTTTCCCCATGCCCAGACCGTAAATCAGGACAAGAAGCGCATGAGTAATCCGGTGCCTCAAGGCGTTGTCCGAGACGTCATCCAGGACGAAAATATCCGCGCAGATGTGATTATTGATCCCCTTTCCGTAATACTGCTCCTCGGGAGAATCCTTTCGCAGGGAGGAGTTTTCGATCATCACGCGGGGGACAAAGTCAAAAAAGGCTCCGTCCAGCTCGTCGGGCTCAACGTACAAAAAGCCCGGCTTCAGTTCCTCTCTCACGACCTTTCGAAAAACCTCAAAGTCCTTTCTCGTCATGGCAATGTCCGTATCGTCATCCCAGGGAAGGTCGCCATGCTCCCGCACGGCCCCGATCAGGTTCCCGCCCTCAAGGAAATACCGGATATGATGCTTTTCGCATATCCTGCCCACCTCCCGGTATAAAATATGTCCTCCACGATGGATCAGCTCAAGCGCCTCCTGCGTGCTTTTCTCCAAAACGAACTCCTTTCCATCATGAAAAGCTTCCCTGACAGCAATTCCTGCCAGGGAAGCCCTGTTCTGCTCTTTATTTTTGCTGTTTACTGGTTAAACTCTTCCCGGCTTTCGGGTTTGTCCAGATCAATCTTGCCCAGCTCCTCAAAGACGACGTCATTGAGCACCTTGATGTAGGTTCCCTTCATGCCGGAGGACCTTGACTCGATCACTCCCGCACTCTCGAACTTTCTCAGGGCGTTGACAATAACCGATCTGGTGATCCCTATTCTGTCCGCGATTCTGCTGGCTACCAGTACGCCTTCGTTTCCGCTGAGCTCCCGGAAGATATGCACGATCGCTTCCAGCTCGGAATAGGACAGTGTACCGATAGCCGATTTGACAATCTGCTTCTTGCGCGATTCCTCGGCCGTCTCCTCGTTGACCGAGCGCATCATCTCCAGCCCGACCACCGTGGTTCCGTACTCGCTCAGGATGATATCGTCAATGTCGTACTTTTTCCCGGTCCGGTAGATGAACAGAGTCCCCAGTCTCTCGCCGGCGATGTCGATGGGCGTAACAATTGCCTCATACTTTTCCCCGTTCTCCTCTGAGAAACCCAGTGTGGCCAGGTTGACGTTTTCCTTCGTGGAGAGAACATTGAGCATGCGCTCATTGAACATGTGATCCACGAGGGAACCAATCTTGTTTTCGATCAGCTCGTCAATCGGCGGAACATCCTTCCATACGGAAAAGCCCAGCACCTTGCCCTTCCTGCTCAGAACAAGGATGTTGGAGTCGAGTATTTCACTCAGGACCTGACAGATATCATTGAAAACCACTTTGCTGTTGTTGTTATTGTGCAGGAGTTTGTTGATCTTTCTTGTCTTGTCAAGTAACTGCACGCTCATAGTTTCTTCCTCCGCCTCTAATAATAACGATAGCATAGCATAAGAACGGAGGTTTTGCAAGAATTTTGTCAAAAAATTCCGATATTTTTAAACTAATTTTCTTCATCCGGTCGATTTGTCACATAACCGCAATTTGTGTTGGAACAACACTCCTTGTTCCCCCGGACAATGGTATAGCTCCCGCACTCGGGGCAGAGCCGCCCTGTCGGACGGTTCCAGGAGATGAAGTCACATTCCGGTGCTCCGGCACAGCCGAAATAAACCCTTCCCTTTCTGGTCTTGTGCAGGACAATGTCCTTCCCGCATTTCGGGCAGGAAATGCCGATTTTTTCCAGATAGGGCTTGGTATTTTTGCACTCCGGGAAGCCCGGGCAGGCCAGGAACTTTCCGTGGGGGCCGTATTTGATCACCATCTGCCTTCCGC
>CAMOGO010000140.1 GCA_946614075.1 uncultured Lachnospiraceae bacterium
ATAAAAGCTAAGGGTCTCTGTTCCAGGTCGTAGGTCCTGTAGAGCTCAAACAGCCCAACCAAGGAAATCGTCAGGACCGCAGCCCAAAGCAGGGGTCCTCCCACAACCAACAGAAATGCCAGAACGGCAATCAATACTATTCCACTTATCAATCTGGTTCGAAACACTTGATTATCCTCTCTTATGCAGCAAGCTGAAATACGTAATTCCTGGAAAAAGCCATGCCATGCCTGCGTAGGATTTCCATTTCTCAAGGGATTGTACCACATTCTCTTCCGTACCGCAACACCTAGTCTTTTATACTTTTCCTGACATAGGGTGCTATTTTATTTCCTATAAAAAACTCCTTGATCTGGTTTCGGGTAAGGCCAGATCAAGGAGCTTCCTTTCGTGTTATGGAATAACGAGATCAAGTCCCGGTGAGCAGTAGGCTTCACCGGACTTATACAGAAAGACGACAGGTACATGATAATAGGCAGCAAGCTGTGCTCCCAGCTCGGGGCCGAGTACAAAAATGGCCGTTGTAATCGCGTCAGCCAGAAGCGATTCGTCCGCGACTACCGTGACGGTCAGAAGGTCGTTTTGTACCGGCCATCCCGTCCTGGGATCAAGAAGGTGATGATACGTCACGCCGTCCAGCACAAAGCTCCGCTCATAGATGCCGCTTGTCACCAGGGTTTTGTCGCAGCATCGGATGGCTGCCCAGAAGTCCTCTCCCTTCTTCCCGTATGGAGTCTGCAGGCCGATAGTCCACGGCTCTTTGTCGGGCTTTCCTCCGATCACCAGCACATTTCCGCCGAAATTCAGGAGGGCGCTTGTTACGCCCCTTGCCTTCAGGAAATCGCCGATCCGGTCAGCGATATAGCCCTTGGCAATGCCCCCAAGGTCGATCTGCATACCGGAAGGCATCACAACCTCCCTGTCCTTCAGGGATATCTTAGAACAGTCTGCCTTTTCGACAGCCCTTTGCAGTGCCTCCGGATCCGGAAGCTTCCGGGAGCCGTCCGTAAAATGCCAGAGGGCAATCGCCGATCCGATGGCGATATTAAATGCCCCGCCGGAATTCCGGTACATTTCCAGGGCCAGGGTCAGAATTTTCGCCGTATCTTCCGAGACCATCACGGGCTTTCCTTCCGCATGATTGCATCTCCATACATCGCTTCCCGGGGTGGTTTTGCTGAGCAGATTATGATATTTTGCGCACTGTTCCATGGCCTCCTTCAGCAGGCTTTCGGAACACGGGGCTGTGATCTTGTTGTAGGTATCGAAATAGAACCCCTCCACCGTATTCATGGTATCCGGCAGATTCATGTCGCCTCATCCTCTCGATCTTCTTAAAAGCCGGGACAGATTTTCTGCCCCGGCCGTTTGAACTATGCACAGTCAAACCAAACGCTATGCTTTAAGCAGAGTGTGCCTCTGTCTGATCCAGTGCCGGGCTCACATAGGTGAACTCTCCGTAGGTCTCCTTGATGTAATCGCAGGCGCTGACGGCAGCGACATAGCCGCTGGTCAGGTACCAGCCCTGAGCCACACCGCCGAAGCCGGTGTAGTTTCTCTCACCATTCATCAGGACGCCGAGGGAATCGCAGCCGATGGAATACAGGCCAGGGATCGGCTCTCCAGCTTCGTTCAGGACACGGATCTGAGGATCGACGTCCAGACCGCCGCAGGTTGAGAAGATGGCATTCCAGATCTGGATGATCCAGAACGGTCCTGCCGGGTCGACCTTCGAAAGCAGATACTGAGGATCCTTGCCGAAATCGGTATCCTCTCCTGCTTCTACCAGGCTGTTGTAATGGTCGATGGTCTCTGCGAGAACTGCCGGATCGATCGGATCCGGAAGCTGTGCGCACAGATCTTCCAGCGTATCTGCCTTCCAGGCCATTCCTTCTGCGATTGCCTGATCCAGGCACTCATAGATCTCCGGAAGCGGCATGCCGTTCGGGACACCACCCTGAGCGCAGTAGCCTTCCCAACGAGGAATGGAAACGAAGCCGTTAGCCGCGATTTCATCCAGCTGAGCCTGGGAATAGATGCTGTAGTAGTAGTTGCCGGACTGATATGCACACCAGGATTCCTTGTAGACATCATCCGCGAAACGGAGCAGGAAGCCCTCACCGTCGAAACGCTTTCCTTCCTTGTTCAGAGCGATGGTATCGGCATTGATGCCAAGGCCAAGCGGGATATCGTTCAGGGTCCAGGTGCCCTGACGTCCGGTACGGCCATTCAGGGAGCCTTCCTTAAACTCGATCGGGTACTTGGTCAGCCAGTGATCCAGGGACAGGTGCATGACCATCGGGGACATATCCAGGTTGTATCCGGCTGCGCCGAGGTTCAGAGCAGCCTTTAACAGCTTACCGTCTGCCTCGCCAAGAGTGATGGCTTTACGGCGTCCCTTATAGATGTCACGAGGGATCTCATTGCACAGTTCCTCGCTGTCGCCATATCCGCCGCCGCCCGCGATGACAGCCTTAGCATGAATGATATATTCCTGTCCGGTGACAGTGTTCTTGGCATAAGCGCCCTTGACAGCACCGTCCTCATAGATATAGTCCAGAGCCTCTGTCTCCAGCATTAGCTTGCCGCCTGCCGCACGGAAGCGGGACAGGATAGCCTCATAGTACTGATTGACATAGCCACGGCGGTCCTCATAGGTACCAGGATCCACGTTGGAGCACAGGACGGAATTGAACTTGACATACTCTCCTGTTGCTTCGGACTTGGACATGGATCCGAATCTCCAGCCATGGTCATACAGCCAGTCGATGGCATTGCCGGACTCCGCAAAAAACATATCCAGGACATCCTGCTTCAAGGACAGGGTTCCATCGGCCTTCTTGCCATACTCCAGCCAGTCATTGTAATACTTGTCAACATCAACGAAATTCTCGCCGCCGTTGGCGATCTCCTGGAACTTCGGAGGGTTGACAGCGTTGAACTCATGGGTCAGAGCGGAACGTCCGCCGACCTTGCCTGCCTTCTCGATCGCAAGCACGCTGGCCAGGCATCCGTTGTTGTACGCCGGAGTCTGAGACTGAATATACTCTGCTGCTCTGGTAGCGGCAACGATACCGCCGGTACCCATACCGATAACGAGCACATCGGTTTCCAGCTCGATCGGCTCTGCGGGCTCTTCCTTCTCTACATCACCCCAGAACAGGTCAAATACGGCATCCTCTGCTGCTGACTCATCGAGCCCTCCGGCGATAAAGGCATCCTTTAACGCGGCATCTACGCCGAGCTTGACACCCATGGAAGAAAGGGTGGCACCCGTGATGGAATCAACGAGGAGTGACTGTTTCTCGATAATCCGGTCAAAAAGCTTGTCCTTGACGGACTGCAGGATTACCTCCGTCTCGCCGTGAGCGAAACGATCCTCCGGCACCTCAATCTTCAGAAGTGAGGTCTCGTTTACCGTAATCGTGACCGGTAGTTTCCAAATCCCCCAGTGACCGGCTGCAACCGCTTCCGTGTATTTGCCCGGCTTCATGAGGCGGGCTGTATCTACGGCAGCCTTGGACTCTTTTGCCGGGACGGAAGCAGCAGCAAGTGCTCCCGCCGCGGCGGTTCCTGCGATACCCTTCAGGAAATCACGTCTAGTCAGGTTTTTCATAATAACCTCCTGTCATTGATGCATGCGGTGAACAACTGTGTTTCCTAAGCGAAAAGAAAAATATCTTCTGTCGAATAGTTCGCTTCCATACTATATAATGCTATGTTTTTGAGAATCTTGCAAGTACTTTTTCGTTAAAATCGACAAAGCAACTCAAATTTCTCATTTAAATATCTGCACAATGCACAAAGGATATCTGTACTGCTATTTGCCGGAATATTTCCGTTAAGAATTCCTATTGTCAAAATCCCATGGAATCGCTACAATAGAGGCGATGCGCTTAAGTTTATCAAGTTTTAAAGCGCCTACAAACGTGAATAAGGGAGACGGGTCAAAATCCTTTCATGCTCCCACATAGCGAGGAGGAAAATATTATGGAAAAGAAAAACATCCTTGTCGGCCAGTCCGGCGGCCCTACCGCCGTCATCAACTCCAGCCTTGCCGGTGTCATCCGCGCAGGTCTTGAGCATCCGGAGCAGGTTGACAAGGTCATTGGTATGGTTCACGGCATCGAGGGCTTCTTAAAGGGTACCACCACCGTCCTTTCCGATCTGACGGACGAGGAGCTGGATATCCTCAAGACCACTCCTTCTGCATACCTGGGCTCCTGCCGATTCAAGCTGCCCCAGGATCTGAATGATCCGGTATTCCCTGAACTTTTCAAGAAGTTCGAGGAGATGAACATCGGCTACTTCTTCTACTGCGGCGGCAATGATTCCATGGATACCGTCAGCAAGCTGTCCCGTTACGGCGCTCAGATCGGCAGCTCCATCCGCTGCATGGGCGTTCCGAAGACGATCGACAATGACCTGATCATCACCGATCACTGCCCGGGCTATGCCAGCGCTGCCAAGTTTGTCGCGACGACTGTCCGCCAGGTCACCATGGATGCTCAGGTTTACGGCAAGAAGTTCCTGACCATCATGGAGGTCATGGGACGTGACGCCGGCTGGCTTACCGCATCTTCCGTCATGGCCCGTAAGTTTGAGGGCGACAATCCGGTCCTGATTTACATGCCGGAGGTCAATTTCTCCATGGAGAAGTTCTGGAAGGATATCGACGCTGGCTTTGAAAAGAG